>JADFRU010000008.1:0-14692 GCA_022561115.1 Chloroflexota bacterium
AGAGCGTATAAATGTTCTCCCCGCCAAAAAAGTTGCCTCCCGCGGCGGGCGTAACCTCGTCTGAATATTTGAATGATCCGAAGGGTCTGAAGTGCCAGTCATCATCGGTAAAACCGTAAAAACCGAACAGCGACAGCATGATATCCTGATAGTACAGCAATTGGGTAAGCCTGACCGTCAGAAGCTGCCTTGTCTTGTCGAACAAAGGGGCGCCTTGAGGCAGTGTATTAGTATAAGCATCATGGTCCCGCATCAGTTCCACGTAATACTGGACGCCCGCGTTGAAATCCGTGAACCATTGCCGCTCAAATCCAACCAGGAAACGGTCTTGACTGTTGGGGATCAATGGATCAAAACCGCCGTCGTCCTCCCTCGAACCGTAGTACCCATACTCTGCCGAAAACACTCCTCGTGACCGTGGTCCCGGAAGACCAGAAGGAGCAGGTGCTGGAGGCGATAATCGAAGCGGCCCGCTCCTCAGAAGAGGGAGCTGTCGGCGACGGGAAGATCTTCATTTACACGGTGAACGAGGTCGTTCGGGTCAGGACACGTGAACGGGACCTGGACGCGCTTTCGACGAACCACGCCGAATAGCGCTTTTCTCCGGTCTCGCCAAAGTTCCTGACATATCCCGGTGAGATCCACGAGAGAACAAGGATACGGCCGGCCTCTGACTGGAGGCCGGCCGTATCCCTGCCATCGCATGTTTGCAACGCTCCCATCCCGGGGCGGATCAGGTTGTCCGTCCTGCGAGGGCCGCGGTATGATTTCTGAGTCGGTGAAACGTGTCGCTCGGATACCTCAAACGTGCGGTAGTTAGCTGGCGGCAGAGGGGCGTAGCTCAGCTGGCTAGAGCGTCGGTCTCCAAAACCGAAGGCCGGGGGTTCGAGTCCCTCCGCCCCTGCCACGCGCACATGCCATGCGCACATGTCCGCGTGCATCTGGGCCGAGGTGTTGAAATTGGTAGACAAGCAGCGTTGAGGGCGCTGTGCTCGTAAGAGCGTGCGAGTTCGAGTCTCGCTCTCGGCACCAACATCACAGGATATGATTGCCGTCTTCGCACCCACGGGGACGGTGACACATCGGGCTCACACCCGGTAAAAGGGAATGACAGGGCGACGTAGCCAAGTGGTTAAGGCAGAGGTTTGCAAAACCTCCATGCGGCGGTTCGAATCCGCCCGTCGCCTCCAGAGCCAATAGCTTTGCAAAACAGGCCCCTTAACAAGGGACCTGTTTTCGCGTAACGGCCACGGAAACCCTCACGTTCCAACGTTGGACACGCCATGCGAATCAAGCACGTAGATATGGGAATCCGGGAACGTCGTCAGCCCCCTGGCGTACGCTATTGACCGGGCATTGATTCACGCCGGGTTCACGATCGCCGCCGGACATACAACAACGGTTTTCCTGTGAAATGCGATAATCGCATAAGCTCCCCATTCGGGTGATATCTCATAGGTGATACCAACAGTATTCACAACGTCGGGTGGGGGATAACCTGCGCTGGCTTAACACGCGAGTGCCGGTTTCTGGTGCCGTGAGGACGTGCAGTGAGGAGCGACAATGCCAGATATCCCTGAGTGCAGGGCCTGTAATGCAGGCGACCTGGTGCCGTTATCCGATTTTGGAACCGGAGGTTCCGACATCCAGTTCAAGGCATGGGTCTGCACAAATATCGAATGCGGATTCAACCTGAAAATCCGGAGTGGCGAAATCAGGATCAACGAGCCGATTTACGACGGCCGAGACCGAAGGTAGCAGCCACAGGTTTACCCGCTGGAGGTCACTGATATAGATCCCCGGCCACGGTCCCGGGACCGTATTAAGAAGTCGCGATCCACCGTTAGAACCTCTTGCCTGTCCGCGCCGGATGATAATCCGTTTGAAACGGGGATCCTGACAGAACCTCATCCCCGGCTGCCTTTCTGCGCCCCGGTTTACCGGGCTGTCGCCGCGTCACTAATTTCTGGCCCGCTCCCGGTAATGCGCCCGCGCCGGCAGCGGTCGGGCACAGGAGCGGCGAGATCACCCGGCCTGTCCCGGTTGCGCCGCCGCCTGTACGCCGGATGAGTTCCGTGAACGTGTGTTTGCGATTCGCTGGTTGCCGTCGCTAAATTTCGACAGCGCGCCATATAAGCGCGAGTTAATACATGTCAACCATTCTGGGAAACAGCTATTTTCCTCTTCGGGGCAGAAGGGGGAACGACGAGATGCGGTTGATGTATCGTGACGGGGACCATGTACGGCTCTCTGAAGAGTCGGCCGGTGACATACCCGAAGAGTTGCGCGGCGTGACAGTGCGCATAATCGAGCGTGTCGCATTCTCTCACCGGTATAACTCTCCACTTTTTTCGGTGGAGACAGTTGCTGGCCAACACTGGGTTGTTCGCGGCGATTGGTTTGACCAATCGATCGAAACGAAAACAGATGAAACCGGTTGACTGGTTCGGGTAAATCCCGGGCAGCAGTCCACTGGCAGGCCCGCGAGCCACCACCAGCCAGTGCCGCGTCGCGTGGACCACCCACAACTTCAGGCGACCGTATGCGCGCATGCGAACCGGCGCGATCGTCGGTGCGATAGGTCAGGCGCTGGAGCTGTTGCTACGCGATCAAGAATGACCCTCGCCTGGTGACGGCCCTGTCGGTTCGCGTCGCCGCTCGGGACCGTGAGCGGGCCGACCCGGTCTTCACGAGATCGACAGTTCCCTCACCGATCATGGGCGCTGTCTGATTTATGCCGGCGGCGAATGCAGCCCGGCAAGACCGGGGCGTTCCCGGGACGTTCCTGGGGCCGTTCATGGATGAACCACCAACCACCCCCTGCGCGACACAGGCACACTCAGCCACCGAATAACACGCGCTGCGGGCCGTAGCCGCAACAACGCGTCCGGCGACACGACCCCGATTTTCCCATAAGGACAGCCACGAGTGGCGCCTCTCAGAGACGCGATCCCTGGGCGCATGCTGCCGGTTTTGGGTTTGTTCAAGGCAACGTTCCTGTACGGCCTTCAGAATACGGAAGCCGCCGTGTTTCGCCTTGGTGGTGTTGCTTATCCAAACGTCCCGATGGAATCAGGTCTAGCCTTGTCCGGTCCGGGACAACATCACCCGCGGAATTTTTAAGACCCCGTATGGGGCACAGGAGGTACGACAATCGACTGGACGGTTGCCGCACTCCTGAGCGCTGTTCTGTTCGCCGTGGTCAGCATCACCGACAAGGTGATCATGAGCGGAATGGGGTTGCGCGTGCGCAGCTTCCTTCTGTTCATCGGGTTTCAAACCCTCATCACCGTCGTGGTGATCGCACTGGTGAACCCGTTCCCATCTGCGGACGTGAGCGTGTACGCGCGTGGGTTCGCTGTCGGACTCATGTGGGGCATAAGCGCCCCGATAGTGCTGTGGACCCTCAGCCGGGAAGAGGTGTCCCGGGTCACACCCATCTCGCAGTCCCACCCCCTTCTTGTGGTGATCTTTGCTGTCGTGCTGCTCGGGGAAAGCCTCTCGGTAGTGGAATCCATTGCCGCGGCGCTTGCCATAGGCGGGGCGCTGCTGGCGGCGGTGAGGTTGTCAGATGGCGGCCGGATTCGTCTCGGCGGGACCATCATCTATCTTGGAATCGCGGTGACGATCATCGCCTTCGCACAGATATTGCTCAAGACCGTGACGGATGACCTTTCGTTCTGGCACGCTGTGGCGCTACGTAGCGCTGGCATGACCGCCATCCTGATACCGATGAATCTCAGGCCGGGTATCGTGAGCGAACTGGGACGATTCATGAGGTCACCGGTGCCATTAGCGGCGCTGACGCTGGACGCCGGGGCCGCTACGCTGGCAACGATCGCGATCACGTTTGCTATCGCGACCGGCCCCGTCTCCCTGGCCAACGCTTTTGCCGGCACCACGCCGCTATTCGTTTTCTTCGCCTCGGTGTTACTGGCGTGGAAAACGCGTCTGTTGCTGGACGAGTCCCTTAACGCCCGCGTTATGATCCAGAAACTGATCGCTGCGGGGATGGTCACCGGCGGATTGGCGCTGATCGCGCTGGGGTGACCCGGGCCTGCCCCCTGAAAACTTTTGGCGCCGGCCGAGCGAACCCCCTCGCGAAATGGCCGCCCGGGGCCGAGCGTACCGAAGAGATCTGTGGCGGAACCGCTTTCCGCTAGCTTGACGCAAGGTATGGGCCGTAATACACTTACACGTCTGTCGAGGTATGCCTGTTACGGTTCGCCCACCCGTACATTTTCATTTGTAGCTTTCTGGAATGTGTCCGCGCCCGCCCGCGCCGGACGCTTTTTGTCGTTCACACGCGAAACACGCGATAGAACCGCCGATCTGCTCAGGCGCCGATAACAGATGATCACAGCCGCGTTACGTGCGTGGCTCGGAAAAAATCAGGAGAGAAAACATGGTCGTAGCTGACGTTCGTCCCAGTAATGTCTCCTACCGGAACGTCAAGAGCTTCGCCCACATCAAGAACATCGTGGACGTGCCGAACCTGATCCAGGTCCAGCTACGCTCCTTCGATTACTTCAAAACGGACGGGCTTCACGAACTGTTCGAAGAGATCTCCCCGATCGAGGATTTCAGCGGAGGCCGCTTCGCCCTCGCTTTCCTCGATCACGAGATCCGGGAGCCCAAATACTCGGAACGCGAGTGCCGTCGGCGGGAAATCACCTACTCCGCACCGTTGTATGTAACGGTCGAGCTTGAGGTCAAATCCGGCGACGCCGCTGGCGAGAAGAAGCAGCAGACGCTTTTCATGGGTGACATCCCCATGATGACCCGCAACGGAACCTTTGTGATTAACGGCGCCGAGCGCGTCGTCGTCTCACAGTTGGTACGGTCGCCGGGCGCGTACTTTGAGCGTGATCTGGACCCGGGCAGCGGGCGCGCTCTTACCAAGGCCAAATTGATCCCTTACCGGGGTGCATGGGTAGAGCTGGAGACCAGCAACAAGGACCTGCTGTCGGTCAAGGTTGACCGGAAGCGCAAGACGCCGATCACCACCCTGCTACGCGCTCTCGGCTACGCAACCGATGAAGAGATCAAGGCGTTGTTCAAGGACGTCGATACCAACCCGGACCGGCAATACATCGACGCGACACTGGCCCGCGACACCGCCGTCACGAACCAGGAGGAGGCGCTGGTTGAGTTCTACCGCCGGTTGCGCCCGGGTGAGCCGCCGAGCGTGGAGAACGCCAAGGCGCTGCTTGAAAGCCTTTTCTTCAACCCCCGCAAGTACGATCTCGGACGCGTCGGACGCTACAAGCTGAACCGAAAGCTCGGCGATGAGGCGACGACCGAAGACCGGACGCTTGTTAAAGAGGACATGGTCGCTCTCATAAGGCGCATGATCCGCATCAACAATGGCGAGGTAAGCCCGGACGATATCGACCACCTCGGCAACAGGCGGGTCCGGGCCGTCGGCGAGCTGATCCAGAACCAGCTCCGTGTCGGGCTGCTGCGCATGGAACGCGTCGTCAAGGAGCGGATGACCACTGAGATGGACCCGGCGACCACCACGCCGGCCGCTCTGGTCAACATCCGTCCCGTTGTGGCGTCCGTTCGTGAATTCTTCGGCGGCTCCCAGCTTTCGCAGTTCATGGACCAGACCAACCCGCTGGCGGAACTGACGCACAAGCGACGGCTATCAGCGCTGGGTCCGGGCGGGCTTTCGCGTGAGCGCGCCGGATTTGACGTCCGTGACGTTCACCACTCTCACTACGGCCGGATCTGCCCGATCGAGACTCCCGAGGGTCCAAACATCGGACTTCTCGGTTCACTCGCCACCTACGCGCGTACTAACGACTTCGGGTTCCTTGAGACCCCGTACCGCCGGGTACTGCATGAAATGGCCACGAATAATGAGGATTTGATCGGCCGCACAGTGCTCGACCCGCTCAACGACGAAAAGGGTGAAGAGCTGGTCCGCGCAGGCGGACGTGTTCCGCGACGACTGACCGAACAACTCGCAGAAATGCCGGTGCAGACGGTAGGGGTGAAGGCCTTCGTCTCTTCTGACCCGAACGATGTCATTTACCTGTCTGCCGACGAGGAAGAGACATACATCATCGGCCAGGCGAACACCGAGCTGGACAACAAGATGCAGATCATCGCCGACCAGGCCGAGATCCGCGTCGGTGAATCGTTCGCCATCGAAAACTCCGCAAACGTTCAGTTCATGGACGTGTCGCCGATGCAGATCGTATCGATCTCCACGGCGCTGATCCCATTCCTTGAACATGATGACGCCAACCGCGCCCTCATGGGGTCAAACATGCAGCGCCAGGCGGTCCCGCTGATGCGGCCGCAGGCGCCGATTGTTGGAACCGGGATGGAGACGCGCGTGGCGCGCGACTCGGGCCAGGTGGTCCTGGCAGAGGAAGCCGGCCTCGTCATCGAGTCGACCGGCTACCAGATCAAGGTGCTCGGCGACGAGAGCGGCAAGGTCATCGAGTACCCGCTCACCAAGTTCGTGCGTTCAAACCAGGGCACCTGCATCAACCAGCGCCCGATCGTCGACAAGGGCGACATCGTGACGCTGGGCCAGCCGCTGGGCGACAGCTCCTCCACCGATCGCGGCGACCTGGCACTGGGCCAGAACATCCTCGTCGCCTTCATGAGCTGGGAAGGCTACAACTACGAGGACGCCATCATCCTGTCCGAGGACATGGTGAAGGATGACAGGTTTACCTCTATCCACATCGCCAAGCATGAGGCGGAGGCCCGGGAAACCAAGCTGGGACCTGAAGAGATCACCCGGGATATACCGAACGTGGGCGAGGATAGCCTGCGTGACCTTGATGAAGAGGGCGTGATTCGGATCGGCGCCTACGTCGGTCCGGGAGACATCCTTGTTGGAAAGATAACCCCGAAGGGTGAGACAGAGCTCACAGCGGAAGAGAAGCTCCTCCGGGCGATCTTCGGCGAGAAGGCGCGCGATGTGCGCGACACCTCGTTGAGGGTGCCGCACGGCTCACGCGGCAAGGTTATCGACGTCAAGGTGCTCACCAAGGACGCCGGTGACGACCTGCCGGCAGGCGTCACCAAGCTGGTGCGCGTCTGGATGGCGCAGACCCGCAAAATCACCGAGGGTGACAAGATGGCCGGGCGCCACGGCAACAAGGGTGTCATCGCCAAGATCCTCCCGCGTGAGGACATGCCTCACCTGCCTGACGGGACCCCGATGGACATCATTCTCAACCCGATCGGGGTGCCGTCCCGCATGAACCTGGGACAGGTCCTTGAGACCCACCTGGGCTGGGCCGCAGACACGCTCGGATTCGATGCCCAGACGCCCGTGTTTGACGGCACCACGGACATAGAGCTTGAAGACGTGCTCGCTCGCGCCTGGATGGTCAACGAGTCCGGCGCCCGCGACCGGCGGAAACTGGACAACTCGGATATCGATGACGACGTGGTCCGAGCCTGGCTCGACGAGCGCGGTTACAAGTACGACGAACTCTTCGACGACTCCAAGGACGGCCCCGCCAGCGCCGCCTGCCTGCGCCTCTGGCTGACTGAAAATACCGATCTGAAGATGAACGGACAGAACCGTGAGGAACTGTTCGAAGAGGCGCGAAAGATCGACCGGAAGCAGCACAAATCGGTGCCCATATTCGGAAAGATGATGCTCATCGATGGCCGGACCGGCGAGGCGTTCGATCAGCCGATAACCGTCGGCAAGATGTACATCCTCAAGTTGATTCACCTTGTTGAGGAAAAAATCCACGCCAGGTCGACCGGACCTTACTCGCTGATTACGCAGCAGCCCCTGGGCGGAAAAGCCCAGTTCGGCGGGCAGCGCTTCGGCGAGATGGAGGTCTGGGCGCTTGAGGCTTACAGCGCCGCCTACAACCTCCAGGAGATGCTGACGGTCAAGTCAGATGACGTGGACGGTCGCGTAAAAACCTACGAGGCGAACGTTAAGGGAGAGGACGTGGTCCACCCGGGCGTTCCGGAGTCTTTCCACGTCTTGCTCAAGGAGCTTCAGGGTCTTGGCCTCTCCGTCGAGCTACTGAACCTGGGACCGGAGGAATTCACCATCCCGGGTGACGCCGGGACGACGGGTACGCTCACGGCCGGATTTGGCGCCGGGTTGTGGGGCAGCGGAAGCGTAGACGAAAAAGCGCTCGCCGCTGCGGCCAGCATGCTCGCTGAAACAAGCGACGTACAGGACGAGGCTGTCCTTGCCGCAGACGGCTGGACAGAAGCGTCTTCCAACAACGACAGCGAAAACACGGAGGGCCAGGGGCTCTCTGAAGAGTCCCCAGAAGATTCACGGGAGGATTCACCGGAAGATTCCTCGCAGGACTCCAGCAACGACGCGACCGACCAAGAAGAGCCTTCCGCGACTGACCTCGACGATGAGGATGAGGACGACGAGGCGGAAGAGGATTCTGACACCGCCGGTAGCGAAGAAGACGAGGAGTAAACGGCCCCCACTTATCGCCGTTAGTAGACAGAACCTGAGACACGCCACTGTGCAGAACAGCCCGGGGACGTGGAGAGGACAGGTAAACGAATGACCACACAGGCCGGCCCAGAGTTCAACGCAATCCGTATCTCCCTGGCATCGCCAGAGCAGATCAGGGCGTGGTCCTTTGGTGAAGTGACCAAGCCTGAGACCATCAACTACCGGACGCTCCGCCCCGAGAAAGACGGACTGTTCTGCGAGCGCATCTTCGGCCCTACCAAGGACTGGGAGTGCTACTGCGGAAAGTACAAGAAGATCCGCTACAAGGGCGTCGTCTGTGACCGGTGCGGCGTTGAGATCGCAAGGTCCAAGGTGCGACGTGAGCGCATGGGCCACATCAGGCTCGCCGCTCCGGTAGCCCACATCTGGTTCTCCAAGGGCACGCCGTCACGGCTCGGCCTGTTGCTGGACATATCACCGCGCAACCTTGAGCGCGTCCTCTACTTCGCGCAGTACATCGTTACAAGCGTGGACGAGGATGCGCGCGAACGCGCAATGGAAGAGCTTGAGAGCTACCTGATCGCTGAAACGACCCGCATCGACGCCGCCGCCGCAGAGGCGATCGCCGTCATACGCGCCGCCGCGCCGGAGCCGGATGTTACGGAAGAGCCGGTCGCGGAGAGCGAAGAAGGCGAAGACGACGAAAAGCCGAAGAAGGCGAAATCCCGGAAAAAGACCAAGAAGCAACTCGCCGAGGAGCTTGAAGCCGAGCGAGCGATACGCGCCGCGCACCCCGTCGAGTCCCAGGTGATGGCGATCGAGGACACGTTCGGAGAGGAAAAGGCGACGGTCGAGAGCGAGATCGGCGCCAAGATAGATGAGCTGAACGGCATCAAGACCCTGGAGCTGCTCACCGAGTCCCGCTACCGCGAACTTCGCGACCGGTTTGGCGAGGTGTTCCGGGCCGGTATGGGCGCCGAAGCGGCGCTTGAAATCCTTTCAAACTCATCGCTGCCCGAACTGCGCAAGTCCCTGCAGCAAGAGGTCCGGACCACTTCCGGCCAGCGCCGCAAGAAGGCGATCAAGCGGCTGCGCGTCATCGAGGCGTTCGCAAAGTCCGGCAACAAACCGGAGTGGATGATCCTGACGCAGTTGCCCGTGCTTCCGCCCGAGTTGCGCCCGATGGTGCAGCTGGACGGCGGCCGTTTCGCTACGTCTGACCTGAACGACCTTTACCGGCGCGTCATCAACCGCAACAACCGGTTGAAGAGGCTGCTTGAGCTACAGGCGCCGGAGATCATTGTCCGCAACGAGAAGCGGATGTTGCAGGAGGCGGTCGACGCCCTGATCGACAACGGCCGGCGAGGCCGGGCGATCTCCGGGAGCCACAACCACAAGCTCAAGTCCCTGACAGACCTGCTCAGGGGCAAGCAGGGACGTTTCCGGCAGAACCTGCTCGGGAAGCGTGTCGACTACTCCGGCCGCTCGGTCATCATCGTGGGGCCGAAGCTCAAGTTGCACCAGTGCGGACTGCCGAAGACGATGGCGCTTGAGCTGTTCAAGCCCTTCGTGATGAACGCCCTGGTTGTGCGTGGATACGCGCACAACATCAAGAGCGCCAAGCGGATGGTTGAGCGGACGCACCCGGAGATCTGGGACGTACTCGAAGAGGTGATCAAGAATCGGCCGGTGCTGCTGAACCGCGCGCCGACCCTTCACCGGCTCGGCATCCAGGCCTTCCAGCCGATCCTCGTCGAGGGCATGGCGATTCAGATCCACCCGCTCGTCTGCAAGGCGTTCAACGCCGACTTTGACGGGGACCAGATGGCGGTCCACGTGCCGCTCTCTCGCGAGGCTGTTCTTGAGGCCCAGAGGCTGATGCTGAGCACCTACAACATGCTCGCGCCAAGCTCCGGAGAGCCGATCGTATCGCCGACCCTGGACATGGTCCTTGGTAACTACTACCTGACCGAGATGCTGGGCGAAGACGATGAGACCGGCAGCAAGGACGGGGACCAGAGCAAGAGGCGAACCGTTTACACCGACTTCGCCGACGCCCGACTCGCGCACGACCTTGACGTCATCGGGTTGCGGGAGGCGATCAATGTCCGCGCTCCCGGTGACGGTGAAACGATCACGACCACGGTCGGCAGGATCATCTTCAACGAGATCGTCCCGCCGGAACTGGGTTACCAGAACCTGACGATCAACTCTGACGTGGTCAGCGATCTCGTGAGCCAGGCATACGGAGGCCTCGGCAACGAGCGGACCGCAGAGTTCCTCGATGAGTTGAAGGACCTGGGATTCCGCTACGCGACGCAGTCCGGAACGACGATCGCGATCAATGACATCACCGTCCCGGCCGTGAAAGGCAAGCTTCTGGCGGAAGGCGACGCACAGATCGCCAAGCTGGATGACCTTTTCCTGCAGGGAATGATTGACGAAAAAAGCCGGTACCAGGAAGCGGTCAACACCTGGATGGCGGTCAACGAAAGGCTTACGGAGGCGGTCCAGGAAGAGCTGCCGAACTACGGCGGTATCTACGCCATGGCCATCTCGGGGGCCAAGGGGAACATCCAGCAGATCAAGCAGATGGCCGGCATGCGCGGCCTGATGTCTGACCCCAAGGGCCGGATTATCGAGCTGCCAATCCGCTCATCGTTCCGTGAAGGCCTGTCGGTGTTCGAGTACTTCATCTCGACTCACGGCGCCCGCAAGGGACTGGCTGACACAGCGCTGCGCACGGCAGACAGCGGATACCTGACCCGCCGGCTCGCGGACGTCGCCCAGGACGTTATCGTCCTGTTTGATGACTGCGGAACGGGTAACGGCGTGTGGGTTGAGGAGGCGAAGTCGGACCTGGACATCCCGCTCGTTGAGCGGCTGAATTCCCGCTACCCGGCTATGCCCATCGTGCACCCGGAAACGGGCGAGATTCTCGCCGACACCAGTACCCTGATCACGAAGGCGCTCGCGGAGGAACTGGTCGAGATCGGCGTTAAACGAGCGCTCGTGCGCTCGCCGCTCTCCTGTGAAGCGCCTCGCGGCCTGTGCAAGCAGTGCTACGGCGCCTCCCTGGCAAACCGTGAACCCGTGCTGCTTGGAGAAGCGGCCGGAATCATCGCGGCGCAGAGCATCGGGGAGCCGGGCACGCAGTTGACGATGCGTACCTTCCACACCGGCGGAATCGCGGGCACAAAGGACATCACGAGCGGTCTGCCAAGGGTCGAAGAGTTGTTCGAGGCCCGACAGCCGCGCGGCATGGCGATTCTGACCGAGATCGACGGCTCAGTTGAGGTGACAGAAACCTCCGACAGCCGCTTCGTTACGGTGCGGAACTCTGACACGTTCAGTGAACGCTACGAGATCCCGTCCAGCCACAAGGCGCTCATCAAGACCGGCTCCTGGGTGGACGCCGGCATGCCGATCATCGGCGTCAAGAAGACCATAAAGAAGACGGAAGACGAGATCGCACTCGCCTTTCCGGATGAGATCGTGACCGAGGCGGCCGGAACGGCGTCTGTCTCAAAGGGCGTTGTCACTGTGACCTGGGAGGACAGCGAGGAACGGCAGTACGCCATCCCCGCAGCTGCCCACATCATGGTGGACGACGGCGAAGTGGTAGAGGCCGGGACCGCGCTCACGGACGGCCCGAAGTCGCCGCAGGACATCCTGCGGATCGAGGGCCACGAGGGCGCCCAGGCTTACCTGACGCAGCAAGTGCTCCGGGTGTACCGCTCACAGGGCGTGCCGATCCACGAGAAGCACGTTGAGGTGATCATCCGCCAGATGATGCGCAAGGTCCGCGTGGACACCCCCGGGAGCACCGACCTGCTGCCGGGCGAGCTGGTAGACCGGCTCATTTACGAGGACATCAACAACAAGGTGCTCGCCGCATCAGGTGACGCAGCCACCGCAAGCCCGGTCCTGCTGGGCGTGACGCGTGCGTCGCTCAACACCGAGAGCTTCCTCGCTGCCGCATCCTTCCAGGAGACGGCAAGGGTGCTGACCGAGGCCGCCGTAAACGGATCGGTCGACCACCTGCTTGGCCTGAAAGAAAACGTCATCATCGGCCGGCTGATACCGGCCCGGCTGGACAGGTCTGAAGAGGGTCGCAAGAAGCTCGGGCTTGACACGATCAAGCACCGCATTGAGGGCACCCTCACCGGCACCACGCAGGCGCCGCCGTCCTTTGAAGACGCGCTCCGGACGTTCGGTGGCGAGGAGATACTCCTCGGCGACGGCTCCGGGGAAGCTTCGGCCGCCGGTAACGGTGGAAGTCCGGCCACGGCGGACAGCACGTCTGGAGAAGGAGAAGGGCTGGCTAAATTGCTCGCCGCCATCACCAGTTCAGACGAGGACAAGCCCGCCGGCAAGGCCAAAGCCCCGGAGGAAGCGGAAGCGCCCGGCGCGGACGATTAGCCGGCAATTGCGCTCCACGGGGTCCAACAGGACGAATTGACAGGGGGCCGGGCTTAACCGCCCGGCCCCCTGTCAGATACAATCTTTTTGCGCGGGCGATTAGCTCAGTTGGTTAGAGCGCAGCGTTGACATCGCTGAGGTCGGAGGTTCGAGTCCCCCATCGCCCACCACAAAAGTTACGGAGGCCCCGTGCGACGTTTCACGCGAGGGCGCATGCCGGCGTATTTCAATCTCATGACTCCTCACCCGGGCCGAACATTGACTCCGAGGGCGCGCGCCGCATAGCGGTCGCCGCGCCCTGCCCCGTCACGTGAGCGCTTTCGAGCGCCGCGCCAGTTAACCATTTCGATCCGGCGTTCCGAACCGGCCCGGCGCCGGCGTTCGGCGACCCATCCCCGGTAACCGGCCGCGACCGTCGGCCGTCTACAACAGGAGTCCCCCCATGTCCGCTCAACAGGCGTCCGCTATCGCCGGCCCGGAACTCTCTGATCTCCGCTACCGCATGCGGCATTCCGCAGCGCACGTGATGGCGGAGGCGGTGATGAAGCTGTTTCCGGAAGCGCAGATCGCCATCGGCCCGCCGACCGATGACGGCTTCTACTACGACTTCGAGGTGTCCAGGCCGTTCACGCCGGAGGACCTCGAAAAGATCGAGGCGTTGATGCGCGAGACGGTCGCCGCCGACCGGCCGTTCCAGGGTGAAACTTTGTCGCGAGATGACGCGCTCGAACGTTTCGGCGACCAGAAATTCAAGGTCGAGATCATCTCGGACCTGCCCGGAGACGAAGAGATCACCGTCTGGAGCCACCAGTCATGGGAAGACCTTTGCCGCGGCCGACACGTGGATTCAACCGGCAAGATCGGCGTGTTCAAGCTCCTCTCCGTAGCGGGAGCGTACTGGCGGGGCGACGAGAAACGGGAGATGTTGCAGCGCATCTACGGCACGGCGTGGGAGTCACAGGAGGCGCTGGACGCCTACCTGGAGCGTGTGGCTGAAGCGGAACGCAGGGATCACCGGCGCCTGGGCCGTGAGCTTGATCTGTTCTTCTTCGACCCCATCTCCCCGGCCAGCCCGTTCTTCCTGCCGAACGGCACTATCGTCCTCAACGAGCTGATCCGGTACGTAAAGGAGCTGTACGTTAAGTACGGCTACCAGGAGGTGGTGACGCCGCAGATCTTCAACACGGACCTGTGGAAACAATCCGGGCATTACGACAACTACCTGGACCACATGTACATGATGAACGTGGACGGCCGGGAGTACGGCGTGAAGCCGATGAACTGCCCGGCCGCCGCGATGCTGTACAAGGCGAATTTACACTCGTACCGCGAACTGCCGATCCGCTACGCAGATTTCGGCCGCCTCCACCGGTATGAGCGTTCCGGCGTTACCCACGGCTTGATGCGCGTGCGCAGCATGACCCAGGACGACGCCCACATCTTCTGCACGCTTGACCAGATCGGGCAGGAGGTGAACAGCTTCATAAAGATGCTGGAGGAGGCGTACAAACTGCTCGGGTTCAACGAGATGCGCCTTGCGCTGTCACTGCGGCCGGAAAAGCGTGTCGGGACCGACGATATGTGGGACCGCGCTGAGGCGGCGCTGGAGGAGGTGCTGGAGGCGGGAGGCCGGGACTACGAAAAGGAATCGGGAGAGGGCGCTTTCTACGGGCCAAAGATTGACTTCTTCGTCCCGGACGCGCTGGGCAGGGAGTGGCAGCTCGGCACCGTGCAACTGGACTTCTCATTGCCGGAGAGGTTTGACCTTGAGTACGCAGCAGAGGACGGCAGCCGGCAGCGCCCGGTCGTCATCCATCGCGCCATGCTCGGAACGATTGAAAGGTTCATGGGGGT
>JADFRU010000232.1:0-3756 GCA_022561115.1 Chloroflexota bacterium
TCCGCCCCGACTACGGCCACGGCGGCGCCGACGTAGCGCACCTTCTCGTAAGCCAGCGGCGGGTGCGGCGGCTGCTTCAGGTCCGGCAACAGCCACGCGACGGGCAAGCCGCCGAGCTGCTCCTGTAAATCAGCGCCGGTGAATACGGCGATCACCCCAGGGGCGTTTACCGCGGCGCTGGTATCGATGCCCTTGATGTTGGCGTGCGCGTACGGGCTGCGGACGAACGCGATGTGGGACAGGCCCGGCAGGCGGATGTCATCGACGTACTTCCCGCGGCCCGTGATCAGCCTGGGGTCTTCCGTCCGGCGGACGCTGTCACCGAAAAGAGTGGTGGCCATGACTACCTCCCGGCCTTTGCGGCGGCGCTTATGGCGTTGACGATGTTGTGATAGCCGGTGCAGCGGCAGAAGTTTCCGGCGATCCCGGCCCGGATCTCGTCATCGGAAGGATTCGGGTTCCGCTTGAGAAACGCTTCGGAGGTCATGATCATGCCCGGCGTGCAAAAGCCGCACTGGAGGCCATGCTCATCCCAGAAAGCCTGCTGAACGTTCGAGTATTTCTCGCCGTCCGCAAGGCCCTCTATCGTCAGGACTTCCGCACCGTTCGCCTGTACGGCGAACACCGTGCAGGACTTAACCGCTTCTCCGTTCAGGTGTACCGTACACGCTCCACACTGGCTCGTGTCACACCCGATGTGTGTCCCCGTGAGGTCGAGCACGTCGCGCAAGAAATGCACAAGTAGAAGACGTGGCTCTACAGCGACCGTGTGCGCTGCGCCGTTCACGGTGACGGTGATCTCAACAGTCATCTTCGGGACCTCCGTCGCTAGCCTTTTATCAGCAGGCCGCACTATGCCTCGTGGTTTAATTGAGCGCAACCCGAAATCGCCCCGGACGGGTCCCCAATAGCGGTAATCGTCTCGCACAGGCAATCCGGCTCCGGTATCGTGGCCGGCACGCCCTTCCAACTCGCAGAAACCGAGGAACGCGACCGGAATGAAGATCAGCGGCAAGTACAGGCTCCCGGCTGACGTCGAAACGGTCTGGGCAACACTGCTTGACCCCGATGCGCTGGCGAAATCGATTCCCGGCGCGCAGTCGTTTACTCCCGACGGCGACGATTCTTACCGGGTGGATCTCAGCATCGGCGTCGCGGCCATCCGAGGGAACTACTCGGGTCGTGTTGAGATCACCGAACAGGCCCCCACGACCTCTTTCCGGCTTGTCGTTGAGGGGAAGGGCGCCAAGGGCTCGGTCCGCGGCTCGGCGCTGTTCACGCTTTCAGAGCCAAAACCGGGCGTAACCGAGGTGACCGTGGAGGGCGAGGGAGATATCGCCGGGCTGTTTTCCCGCGTAGGCCAGCGATTGTTAGGCGGCGTGGCCAAGCTGCTGATGAAACAGTTCTTCGGCAACATGCGGAAACAGGTGCAGGCAAGAGTCAAAGCCGCCGCTGCGGACTGACGGTTTTAGCGAAAGCGAACCACCACCCCCGAACCCGCTCCTGACTCAGGAGGGGGGCTTGTTGAAGGCTTCTCGTTGGCGTGTCCCTCCGCTCCGGCCTGAAGCTGGTGCGGGTTCCGGGGTGTTGCGCGGGGTGCTTTCGCTTCCCTGCCCGGCTGCTATTCTTCCGGCGGATCGCCATGATTATCGATACGCATGCCCACATTTACAGCCCGGATGAGATCCGCTATCCGCCCATCGACGACCCATTGCGGCCGCCGCCCGGGACCGGCGACCCGGATCACCTGCGGGAGGAGATGGCGCGCGCCGGGGTCGATCGCGTCTGCCTGATCCAGACGTCGAGTTTCTACCGGTGGGACAACCGGTTCACTCGTGACATCTCGAAAAGCGCTTCTGGCGCCAACGCGCCGGGCTGGGCGGCCGGCGTCTGCACGCTGGACCCGGACAACGTCCACAGCCCCGAGATTTTGTACGCGCTGGTGGAACGCTCAAACATCAAGGGCATGCGATGCGTGCCGGCGGCGGATGGCTCGCTGGACCACCCGGGTGTCCGTGCGCTCTGGGGTCAGGCGCTGGAACTTGGCATCGTAATCAACGCCCTTGTTCCGCTCGGAGTGGCGGACCAGCTCGCCCGGTTGTTGGACGATTTTCCTGACCTAAGTGTCGTGCTCGACCACTGCCTGTCTCTCACCCGCGGCGCGGAGTTCGAGGCGACTGTAGCCGCGGTAGTAGAGCTGGCACGGCGTCCAAATCTCCACGCCAAGTTGACGTTTCTGGGGAGCGGATCGGCCGAGCGATATCCGTTCGCCGATATGCACGAGCCGTTGCGCATGTTTATCGACGCCTACGGACCGGACCGGTGCATGTGGGGTTCCGATTTTCCTACCGAGCTGTGGTGCCCTCGCGTGAGCTACGGTGACCATCTGAGGTTGTTTCAAGAAGACCTGGACCTGTCTGCCGGGGAGCGCGAGGCGATCCTGGGCGGTACGGCAGAGCGGTTGTGGTTTGGGGGGTGAGCCGTCTAAATCCCAATATCCGAGGACACGAGGATTCCGGGAATCCCGTGCCTCTTCTCCCGGCGGGAGAGGATTGAGGTGAGGGAGAAGTCCTTTCGCTGAAGGACGCCCCGGCAACTTCCGAACTGCCAGCAAACCGGGCGCGGAGCAACCCCCGCCCCAACACGCCCAGAGGAGTGCTTGACCTGACGAACACACGCCTGACCGGCATCATTCCTATCCTCCAGCTTCCGTTCGATGAGGATGGAGCGATTCTGTACGCGGACCTGGAATCGGAGATCGACTTTGCCATTGAGTCCGGCGTTCACGGCATCGCACTGGGTGTTGCGAGCGAGCTAAACAAGCTGACGGATATTGAGCGCGACGACGTGATCGGCGCGGTCATACGTCACGTGGACGGGCGGGCGCCGACGGTGATCGCCACCAGCGGCCCGTCGACGGCGCTCACGATCGCGCGGACCCGGAAGGCGGTGGAGCTCGGCGCCGATATGGCGTTAATCGCCCCCGACGGTTTTGCCGGGTTCCCGGCCGCGGACGTTCGCCGTCATTACATCGATGTCGCAGAAGCCGTGGACATCCCGATCATGCTGCAGGACCGGACCGGCGCTTCGCTGGCGCCGTCGCTCATGGCGCAACTGGCGAGTGACCATGCTCACTTCCGGCACGCCAAGGTGGAGACGTTGCCCACGCCGCCCCGGTTCGCCGAGACGAAACGGCTGGCAGGCGACTCTCTGACGCTTTTTGGCGGGGTGAACGGCGCGTTCCTGATTGAGGAGATGAATCGCGGCTCCCGGGGTGCAATGGCCAGCATCGCGATCGTCGATGTGCTGTGCCAGGTGTGGGAGCAGTACCGGTCCGGGGACACTTCGGGCGCGGCAGAGCGCTGGGAGCGCCACACGCACCTGGTCGAGATGTACCGCTACGGACAGGGCATGAACTACTGGATGGCGAAGGAGATTCTGCGTCTGCGCGGCGTATTCACGACCGCATTCCCGCGACTTCCCGCCCACCGGCCGGACGAGATCGCGTTCCGGGAGGTCCGTGAGATGTGCGAGCGATTGGGCCTGATTTAGCATCCTTTTCCAGCACGATCCCGGCGGGGGCGCGTAATTTGTGCGGGTGCTGAGTGCCTCCCCGAGCGGCGCCAATGCTCATCCCGAACCTTTTTCCCGTCGTCCCCGTCGTCCCGGGCCTCACTGCTGTCATCACCGCTGTCACCCGGGCCTTACCGCTGTTATCACTGCTGCCATGTTGGCCCTTCCTGCCGTCATCATTCC
>JADFRU010000233.1:0-3736 GCA_022561115.1 Chloroflexota bacterium
TTGACGCGACGTCCGATCTTTTCGGCATCGCGACCCTGGGATTCCGCGGAGAGGCGCTGCCGAGCATCGCATCCGTATCGCGCATCGAGGCGTCGAGCCGGACGCCGGACCGGGAATCCGGTGATCGAATCGTTCTCGATTTTGGTGAGCGCGCTGAATCCGGGAAAACGGGCATGCCCGCAGGCACGGCCGTGGCGGTGAGGGACCTGTTTTCTAATGTGCCGGCGCGCCGCAAGTTCCTGCGATCCCCGGGCGCAGAGCTGGGCCGGATACAGGCGCTCGTCACCTCCTACGCCCTCGTTCATGCGGATGTCGCGTTTCGGTTGACCGCGGACGGCCGCCAGCGCCTGACCACTCCCGGCGGAAACGATCTCCAGGGCGCGGTGGCTGGAACGTACGGAGCGCGTGTCGCGGAGGCGATGCTGGAGATCCCGGACGCGACTCTATTGGCAGATGGAGAGCCACCTGCCTTTGCCGTCGGGGGGCTTGTCGGCGCACCGTCCGTAAGCCGCGGCAACCGCGGCTACCTGACGCTTGGTATTAACGGCCGCTGGGTGCAGAGCAGGCGCATCTCCTACGCCATTGAGCAGGCGTATCACGGTTTCCTGGGGGAGCGCAGGTTCCCGGTCGCCGTGGTGCTGGTGCGTCTGCCGCTCAATGACGTGGACGTTAATGTGCACCCCGCGAAGACCGAGGTCCGGTTCCTTCGCGAGGACCTTGTGTTTGGGGAGGTGCAGCGCGCCGTTCGATCGGTGCTCGTGGCCAGCGCTCCGGTCCCGTCCTTCCGGCCGACGACATCGTCACACTCGTTCTCCATCGGCAGTGGTCCGGGAGGAACGCCGCCGGCGAACCCTTCGCGGAATGGCGCGCGAACCGACATATCACAGAACCCGCTCTGGCCATCGCCGTCCGAAGGTGTGGGAGCGGTGATAACCGATGCAGGTGCGGAAGCGAAGCAGGGTCAGCCGTCCCCGAACACAGCGCCGGCGAACGACGATCAACGCGCGCCAACGCAGCGCGAGACGCTGCCGGTGCTGCGGCTTATCGGGCAGGCGCAGGAGACGTACCTGATCGCCGAGGGGCCGGACGGCGTGTACCTGATCGACCAGCACGCAGCGCACGAGCGCATTCGATACGAGGAGATCAAGAAGGCGCTCGATGCCGGGACGCCGGACGCACAGCAGATGCTGGAGCCGGAGCCCGTCAGCCTGGACCCGCGGCAGGAAGAGTTGTTGTCAGACCAGGGCGATCTGATCGCCGGGCTGGGTTTCGTCGTCGAGCCGTTCGGGCCGGGCACGGTATTGATCCGGGCGATTCCGCGTATGCTGGCTGATCGCACCGCTGCGGCCGGTGACGCCTTCCGGGGGTTGCTCGACGAAGTGGCTTCCGGGGGCCACCCTGACGCGTGGCGTGAACGGATGATCGCCACGCTGGCCTGCCATTCCTCCGTTCGCGCCGGGATGCAGCTCACGGACGAGGAGGGCAGGGCGCTTGTCAGGCGGCTTGAGCAGGCCGAGCAACCCCACACCTGCCCGCACGGCAGGCCGACCATGATCCACATGAGCCAGCCAGATCTTGAACGCGGCTTCGGCCGCCGGTAGTTGGAACGCGGCTTCGGCCCGGTAGTTGGGAACGTGGATTCGGCCGCCGTTAAGGGGCAGGTTCCGGCATCGGGCGATCCCGGGGAAGCGCGCTCGGGGTCATGGTGGGGATCGGAGGGAGTCCAGCTCAACCCCCTTTGCTAACGGCCGTTACTCGCCCCGTCCTGATGTGTTCGCCGTTTGTGACCACCCCGGACCTCTCCTGAATCGGAGCGGGGCGTTTGTTGAGGAATGTCGTGCCGGGCGCCGAATTCGTTGACCGGGTCACAGGCGCGGTCTAAACTCTGGCTGTACCGGACCGACCGACCAGTCGGTCGGTTGTGGTGGTCTCCAGCTCTCCCTTACAAGTACCTGACGCGAGTACCGATGGCCGTTCAGCGTGAAACAACCCGTGAACGCATTCTCGTAGCTGCCGAGAGCGCGTTTGCTGACAAGGGATACCACGAGACCCTTGTGGACGACATCGCGGGCCGGACCTCCCTGTCCAAGGGCGGTTTTTACTTCCACTTCCCCAGCAAAGAAGACCTGTTCTTCGCAGTGATCGACCGGCTTGCTGCCCGGCTGGTGCAACGGGCGGAGAGCGCGTCTGCGTCATGCCAGTCTCCGCTTCAGGGTGTGGAAGCGGCGCTGTCTGAGGTACTGACCACGCTGGGCCGGCGGCGGAGAATCGCCAAGGTGCTGCTGGTGCAGGGCTACTCGATGGGATCGGCGTTCGAGAAGAAGCGCGTCGAGATATTCGGCCGGTTTTCCGGTGTGATCCAGGACGGCCTTGACCGCGCGGTTGAAGCGGGTGAAATCGCACCGATCAACACGGAGGTCGTCGCCCGGGCCTGGCTGGGCGCGGTCAACGAGATAGTGGTGAACTGGGTGTACCACGGCACACCGACCCCGTCCGAGGCGTTGCCGGTGCTGCGGACCATCCTGGTGGGCGGTCTTGAGCGACTGGACGCTGATAAACCGGAAACGGACTCGCCCGGGTCAGATCCGGTGGCTACGAATGACTAGCGCATCGCCGGGCGCGCCCGCAACGGCGTTGGGCCGGGTACTGCTGTTCCTTGACACGATCAAGTTCGAGCACTCGGTGTTCGCACTTCCGTTCGCAGCCGCAACCGCGTTTCTTGTGTCCGAGGGATTGCCGGACTGGCAACCCCTGGCATGGCTGGCGGTGGCGATGGTGGGTGCGCGGACCTTCGGCATGGGTGCGAACCGTGTCATCGACGCCGGGATAGACGCCCGAAACCCTCGAACGGCCGGACGCGCCATCCCGGCCGGCCATATTACGTCCCGGCAGGTCTGGGTCTACATGGCCGTGGCGATGGTGGCGTTCCTGCTGGCCGTGTCCCAGCTTGACCGGCTGGCCTGGTATTTGAGCCCGGTCGTGATCGCCGTGCTGGTGATTTATCCGTACACCAAGCGATTCACATGGCTTGCCCACCTGGCGCTCGGTAGCGTGTACCTCATCATCCCGCCCGCCACGTGGATAGCGGTAACGGGCGAACTCAACTGGGGCGTGACGTGGCTCGGAATCGGGGCCATGTTCTGGGTCGCGGGTTTCGACATCCTGTACGCCACCGCTGATATCGAGATCGATCGAGCGCAGGGCCTTAATTCGATCCCCGCCCGGTTCGGGATACGTGCCGCACTCTGGATCTCTCGCGGGTTCCATGTTGTGACCGTGATAGCGCTGGGGATCGCCGGGACGCTGCTGGACGCGCATGTGCTGTACTTCGTAGGAACAGGCGCTGCTGCGGCGTTGCTGGCGTTTGAGCAGCGGCTTATTTCTCCGAACGACCTGTCAAAACTGGGCGCCGCGTTCTTCACCATGAACGGGATCATCGCCGTGGTATTTGCCGGGTTTGTTATCGCCGGGACGCTGGTCGACTGATGGCGAACTACGTTGTCGGAATCTCGGGCGGCAGTGGAGCGCCATACGCGCAACGCGTGATCGAAGGCCTGGCGGGCGCGGGCCATGACGTCAAGATAATCGTCACCGACGCCGGCAGGCGCGTGTTTGAGATCGAACTGGGTATCGCACTTACCGGTGAGCCTTCGAAGGACACGCAGATTCTCCAGGACCGGCTGAAGCTGCCTTACGCTCGAGCATCTATCCAGCTATTCGATCAGCGGGATGTCGC
>JADFRU010000234.1:0-3737 GCA_022561115.1 Chloroflexota bacterium
CGGAACGACCCATATAATCCGGCCCTTAGCCAGCGCTCAGGAGAAACCGTTGGCAGGCGGGCTCACAGGGGAAATCGCCCTGATCACCGCAGCAGGACAGGGCATCGGCCGGGCCACGGCGCTGGCCTACGCTGTTGAGGGCGCTACGGTCTGGGCGACGGACCTTAACGCCGAGACCGTTGGGACGCTGGACGGGACGCCGGTCATCACCCCCGGGTCCTTGATGTGACCGACACCGCCGCGATCCGCCGCGTGGTCGCAGAGATCGGTCCGCCGGATATCCTCTTCAACTGCGCCGGGTTTGTCGCCGGTGGCGGCATCCTGGAATGTTCCGAGGAAGACCGGGACTTCTCGTTCAACCTGAATGTCCGGGCCATGTTCCACATGATGCAGGCCGTGCTCCCCGGGATGGTCGAAAAGGGCGGCGGCAGCATCATCGTCGTCGGTGGCCTCCAGCCTGCAAGGAGTTGTCAACCGGTTCGTGTACAGCGCCACCAGGGCCGCGGTAATCGGTATGACCAAATCGGTCGCTGCGGACTTCGTCGGGCAGGGGGTCCGCGTCAACGCCATCGCTCCCGCCACATCCAGACGCCGTCCCCAGATGACCGCATCAACGCCTCGGCCGATCCGGCGCAGGCCAGGCCTGACTTCATAGCCCGCCAGCCGATGGGACGTTTGGGCACGCCCGGGGAGATCGCATCGCTCGCCGTGTATCTGGGGTCGGACGAAACGGAGTACATCACCGGGACCGTTCAGGTGATGGATGGCGGTATGACCCTGTGAACTGAGCCCGTGCGCGCCGGAACCGGGCCGGCACGCGTGCAGCAAGGCACGCCCGCACGGCGTCCACGTTACCGGTTTCTTGAAAGTGGGACTACCATGCGTGACCGCGCGGCCGCAGCGTTCCCGGACGGTCCAGTCAGGCCGTCGAGGGCCAATGGCGGACCTGAGTGAGAGAAGGACACGACTATCAGCCACTTATTTACGTCATATAAATTGCGAGATGTTGAGTTTCCGAACCGGGTCTTCGTCTCGCCGATGTGCCAGTACTCATGCGAGGACGGGATGCCCAACGACTGGCACCTTGTACACCTCGGCTCCCGGGCCGTAGGTGGGGCGGGGATGGTCATGACTGAAGCGGCGTCGGTGACGCCGGAGGGCCGCATCAGCCCGGGTGACGCCGGGATATGGAACGATCAACAGGCAGAGGCATGGCAGCCGATCACCGGGTTTATTGCCGATCACGGCTCAGTTCCGTGTATCCAGCTGGCACATGCCGGCCGCAAGGCGTCCCGGGACGCGCCCTGGCGCGGCAGCGGGTTCGTTGGCCCGGAGGACGGAGGCTGGACGCCGGTCGGCGCCTCGCCCTCGCCGTTCGATGATGGCTACGCAACACCGGACGAGTTATCCGAAGCCGATATTGACCTGCTCGTGGATGACTGGCGTTCCGCGGCGAAGCGTAGCCTGGATGCCGGGTTCAAGGCGGTGGAACTCCACTTCGCCCACGGTTACCTGGCACACAGCTTCCTGTCCCCGCTCTCGAATCACCGGGAGGACGCGTACGGTGGCAGCGTTGAACACCGCGCCCGCTTCCCGCTCAGGGTCGTGGAGGCGGTGAGAGAGGTCTGGCCGGAGCGGCTTCCTCTTCTCGTTCGTATCTCGGCGACAGACTGGGTCGAGGGCAGCGGCTGGGATCTCCCCGATGCTGTCGAGTTTTCACGCGCTCTGAAGGAGCGCGGCGTTGACCTGATCGACTGTTCTTCGGGCGGGGTTTCACCAAAGCAGCAGATGACGTTAAAACCCGGCTACCAGGTTCCCTTCGCCGACGCTGTGCGATCAGGGGCGGGGATCGCGACCGGCGCGGTTGGCCTGATCACCGAGGCGGCGCAGGCCGAGGAAGTGCTGGCTACCGGGAAAGCGGATGTCGTTTTCCTGGCGCGGGAACTCCTGCGCAACCCCTACTGGCCGCTGCACGCCGCGATCGAACTTGGCGATGACGTGCCATGGCAGCCGCAGTACGAACGCGCCAAACCGGCGCTGTAACGCAAATCACGGATCCCCAGAAAGGCATTCTCAATGGCGAACAAACTTGTCCAGGGAGACAAACTCCCACAGATCACTTTCAATCTCATCGATGGCGGGACGATGACCCTGCCCGATGAAATGCCGGGCAGGTACCTGGCGCTCCTTTTTTATCGCGGGAACTGGTGACCGTACTGCCGCCGGCAGTTGGCCAGCTATGAAGCGAAGAAGGATGAGCTTGAGGCCCTGGGCGTGACGGTTATCGCCGCGTCGGTGGAGGACCGGGAATCGACCGTCAAAATGGCCGAAGAAACCGGTCTGACTATGCAGATCGCTTACGGCGTGACGGACGACCAGGTGGCCGGATTTGATCCCTGGCCCGGGGATGACCACCACGGTCATTACCACCAGCCCATGGAGTTCCTCATCACCCGCGGTGGGAACATTTTCGGCTCGATGTACGCGACCGGCCCCATCGGGCGAATGTTGGTCGATGAGGTGATCGCGTCCGTTACAGGGCGTGAGCGGCGGCGGCTTGAGGCCGATAATTGAAACCGGGTGAAGCGATCTTCCGGTGATGTTCCGGGCAAAAAAACGAGGGGAGCGCAACGCGCTCCCCTCGTTTATGAACCTGACACTCAGAGTGGAGTGTTTAGGCCGGGTTCTTACGCGGCCGCCCCGGCCGGCGTCGCTCTTCCCTCAACGCGAACAGTACGCGATTGCCGGAAATAGCGGCCTGGAGTTTTTTCCCGGATGCCTTGCCGGCATACATAACGCGGGCCCTGACTTTCTGCGGGGTCTGCCCTGACTCGACCACTACCGCCTTCGCAGCGCCTGGAACCAGCGAATCTATCGCCTCAATCAACTCCTGCGTCTCTGGCGAGCGAACTCGTCCACGGCGCTGAGCCGTCTTGAGAGTGGTCAGATCAGCTTCTTCGATGCGCATTCATTTCTCCGTCTCAAAGACAAATGTATTCGTCAGCAATTCGCGACGAGATTCAGTAATTATCCTCACCTCACCGATTCGAGTCAATTGTTGGAGATACTGGTGCGAACGATATTTCACCGGGCGATACCAACAGGAGGCGATATGCCCGTCTGCCGGCGCCCCGGATGAACTCACCGCGCAAGACGCCGTAGCCCCGCAGATATCAAATCAACCATCCAGACCAGCAGCACATAAACGATCAGCAAGAGGGCGACATTCGTGTATCTGAAGAACGCGAAATCCAGACGAAACTGGTATCCGAGACCCGCTGCTGCGATGAAACCGACCACCGCCGTGGTCCTGATGATTACCTCCCACCTGTAGAGAAGAAATGTGACGAACCGGGGTAAAACCTGCGGCAATATGCCGTAAAACAGGACCTGCAGGCTTCCGGCGCCACTGGAACGCAGGGCTCGGACCGGACGCGGATCAATGTCTTCGACGATTTCAGCCGCCAGTCTGCCCAGCACCCCAAAGTTGTGAATGCCCAGCGCGACCGCACACGTCATAACCCCGGCCTGCAGCACGAAGATGATCATCAGGGCCCAGACCAGCTCCGGCACGGCCCGCGTAAGGATGTAGGACGCTCTCGTAGCCAGGAACACCGCCTTGCCCGTGATGCGTCCAAATCTTGAAAGCTCCCCGTACGTCAGGTTGGACGCGGCAAACGAGACGGTCGCTAGCGCCCCGGCTCCGGCGATCGCCGTGGCGAGCCCCGACAGCTGCA
>JADFRU010000235.1:0-3714 GCA_022561115.1 Chloroflexota bacterium
CCAGCCACGGTGACTCCACGGCGGGCCGCTAATTTCCGGCTCGTCAGCCACGTAATTATCCAGCCAGGTCGTGATGATGTCCCGGTCAGGACCCGGCTTGAAATCCATCTCCCCCAGCACGTCACTTCCTGCCCATGCCGTCCTCTCGATTCGCTGGCCCGCCAGTTCGCCGATCGCCTCTAGCTCGTAAATCCTGAGGATGCTGTGGTAGCCGGGGTCCTCGCTTCTTTCGAGGATCAGCCGTCGTACGTGCGTCCTGAGTCCGAACAGGCGGAACGCGGCCAGGTTGATGTGGCTCACGGCCGCGACGTGCTGCTCAAGGGGCGTCAGCGCCGGCAACGCCCAGGCTCCGGCGCGGCGAACCGCCAGGACGCGGGGTCGCGTCGGATGCGCAATGAGCAACCGGCACTCGACGACTGTATCCACATCGTGGAGTTGTATCCCCACGCCCATCTGCTACGTCTCCCACTCCTGAATGACGATATCGTGACAGGATGTTACAGCGAACTCGCCGGGTGGGTATCGATAATGCCCGTTCATGGATAGGACCCTACGAAAATCGACGGGTGGCAGCGCCTTATCAGGTAAATACGTGGGGCAGGCCTGGCAGGGCGGCGGATGACAGATTCGCTGTCTGGACGATGCGCTGGCAGGCGGTGATCGTCCGTATAAAACCGGGCGCCCGGGTCGGGACGTGCCTAGTCGGCCGGGTGGTCGGCGGCCTCGCGCTCGGCATCCGGGTCGTACCGGTAGTTCCGTATGCCGGGGACCAGTCGCCAGACCAGCACGACGACCAGTATCGACACGAGTCCGCCAAGCACCATTGTCGGTCCGGCTCCGACGGCGCCGGACATGAACGCCACCTCAACCTGGCCGGCGTTGTTCGCCCCCATAGCGGCGAACGAGTGCGCGCTGCTGGCCCGGCCCAGTAGCCGGTCCGGCGTCGTCAACTGAACGATCGTCTGCCGCATCACCATGCCGACGGCGTCTGTCGCACCCAGCCCGGCGACGATTACCAGCCCGATCGCGAATATGTGTATCGACCCGAAGGCTATTAGCAGGACGGCGTAGATCGCCGTCGCTATCAGCACTATGACGCCCTTGCGAGGCAGCCTGGCGGTATAGAGAACCAGCGTGCTGCCGACAATGCCGCCGATGGAGTTAGCAGCCGCCAGGAGGCCGACGCCGACCGCGCCCAGGCCGTACAGGCTGTCGGCGAAGATCGGGAACAGGAACCTGTAGAAGCTGACGACCGTCACGCCGATGTCAAGCAAGTAGAGCCCGGGCAATATCTTGTGCCGCCGGACGAAGGTGTATCCCTCTTTCAGCGACTGTATGGAGACCTTGCGCGAGCCGCCCTCAGGCTCTCCCGATACGCGAATCAGGAACGGCGTCGCCACGCTGATCGCCGCGATCGCGGTGGTGACACCGAACGCCGCGCCAACGCCCCATACGGTAAAGACGATCCCGAACGCGATGGGCGCGGCGATGCCGGCCACCTGGAACGTGGCGGTGTTGGTGGTTACGGCGTGTGTGAGGTGGCTGCGCGGGACCACGCGCGAGATCATCGCCGGGCGGGCGGAGTTGCCAAGCATGTTGACCATGCCCGTGACGGCCTGCACCACGAAAATGTGCCAGACGGCCAGCGTACCGGTGAAGGCGGCGACGGACAGGGCTAGCAGAGACAGGAAAGAGACGACCTGCGTCAGCGCCATCAGCTTCTTGCGGTCAACCACATCCGCCAGCGCGCCGCCGTAAATGACGACGGGCATCTGTAGAAACTGGACCGCGCCCAGGAGGCCGAGCTGAACCTCGGACCCTGTTTCCTCGAAGATCCACTGGGCGCTGGTGAACAGCCGCATCTGCATCGCGACCATCATCGTCACGCCGCCCAGCCAGAGCATCGTGAAGTCGCGGTATGCGAACGCTGACCACGGCCTGAGCCTTACAGCGGCGCCGGTATCGCCATCAACCGGATCATCGGAGGCCAACGTCTGCGTTTTGTCTACAGACATCGGCACCGCGGTCTATGTGAGGCTTCGGCGTCGTTGTTCACGGCGGGAATCTTATTCCCGGATAACGGGAGACGCAATCAGTGACAGGTTTGATAATCGCTCACGGGCTGAACCTGACTACGTAGTCGACGCAGGTGTGGGCGTTGGGAAAATCAAGCGGCTGTGTCACTACGGTGACTTCCCCGCCGTTATCCCTGAACAACCGCGTCACGATATCCCGCATGAACCCCGGATGACGCTCCCCGAAGCCCGGCGGGGTCTCGATTCCGAGTCCCTTCACCCGCTTGGTGAATGCAGCAAGGGCGCTGGCGTCCCGTTCCATGTCGATGGCGCGGCGTTCCAACCGGCCGATCCACACGGTGCGGTTTTCGTCGCGTCCGCGCTCGCCGGACTCCCACTGGTCGCTGTGCTCGCGGTCAGGGACATCACCGAGCATGACCATCCCCCCGGGCGCGACAGTCGCACAGAGCGCATCGATATGCCCGCGGAGCTCTGAATGTGTCGAGAAGGCCTGGGCGTTGTAGTAGGACAGCGTCTTCGTGAAGGAACCGGCGTCCCATTGCTGATCGGCGTCGCCCGGGACAAGTTGGACCCACTGAACGTCTCCCGCGTTACCGTCAGAACCGGAAAGCGCGCTGCCACGCTTGACGATCGATTCCGGAAAGTCGGTCGCCGTGGTTGTGGCGACCCGTTTCGCAAGCCTTCGGGTGATCGCTCCGGTGCCGCTCCCGTAATCCAACAGGATGTCGGCGGCGTTCAGTTCCAGTTTCTGTGCGATGTCATCAGCGATCCGGTCAGCCATCCCCGGAGACAGTCCACCGGAGCGGCCGGTGACAAACTCCTCGTCAGGCTCCAGGTTCGCCAACGCTTCGAAAAAATCCATCCACTGCAATCGGACACAATCTCCGTTCCGTCGCCGCGCCCACGGCGAGCGTGTTGTGGGTTAGTCACACGGGCCAGGTTCCCATGTGTGATTCACGCGGCAGCGCTGGTAATGGTAGCTCCGGAAAGGGATTTTCCGCGGCCGTTGTGGCCCGGGATGGTGAGGGCTACACTCCGGCCGCGTTTGCCCGCTCATGGCCGCATCGCGCGATCTCAGCGCGAGACCGTATCGAACCCTGCGCGACCGTCTTCTGCGCCACCGTCTTCAGGAGGACCTCACGTCAATGCCGAAACGCATTAATCGCTGCATAGACCTGCTTGAGGCCGGTCACCCGATCTACTACACGGGCGCCGGGGAGCTAACTTACGAGAACGGGAAGAAGCAGGCACAGACATGGGCCGATTTCCTGATCGTTGACTTTGAGAAGGATCCGTTTGACGTCGTCGGGCTGAATCAATTCATGCAGGGAATTGTCGATGGCGGCCCGACCCCGGACGGATACCGGATGGCGACGGTTCTGACGACGCTCCCGTCAAACGCCAAGACGCGGTTCGAGGTCGAGGCGAACGCATGGCAGGTGCGGCACGTGTTGTCCGCCGGGGTGCACGGGATTCTGCACACACATGCGCGCCAGGCTGACGCCGTGCAGGCGTTTGTCGAGCAGGTGCGCTGGCCGTTTCAGACGGTCGGTGTCGGACGGGATGGCGGACTCGGACAGGGTCAGCGCGGCGCGGGCGGGCAGGCGAAGCCGGCGAAACTATGGGGCCTCACGCCGCAGGAGTACGTGACGGTGTCTGACCCGTGGCCGCTCAATCC
>JADFRU010000236.1:0-3711 GCA_022561115.1 Chloroflexota bacterium
AGGAATTCTCGTAAATGCTCTTCAAACGTCATCCTGCCTCCTCTGGAAACGTCCGCTGCGCCTCCACCCATTCGTGATCCGCAAGCGTGGCCCGTCATCGTGGTTTGCTATGAATTCGCTGTTCCCACCCCGCGAAGTCGCACCGGCCCCGGACATTGGCCACGGTACCGGGCTGCTCCCGTTTCTAGCTCAACGGGTCGCTCGTTTTCACGGGGTTTGCCGTGTCCCGCTGCGCCTGCCGGTATTTCTGCACCAGCGCCCGAAGATGCCGGGCGGCGAACTCCTTCACATCAGCGTTTGTCACCTCGGATACGTTCCTGCCCTGGTGATGGGCAAGAGCCTCCCGGAGCAGCGCTGCGTTGGCGGTAGACACGGTGAAACTGATGGTCGTCATGTCAGGGCTCCCGGCATAAGTGCCAGCATCTCTCTCGTTTGAGTTGGTAGGCGGTCGCGCTGCTTATCGGTCAGGACGTTCACGATGTCTCGCAGCCACATGGCGTTCTGGAACCCCATGTCCCACGCGAAGTAGGTGGCCCCCTGCAAGCTCATAAAACGGTTGCCGCTCTCGTCCGCTTCGCTGATGACCCCGTGATCTTCAAGACTCCGCACCAGGCCGGGGTCGTACACATTCACCCCGTGGCGCAAGTCCTGGCTGGCGATCTCGGTACGCAGAGCGCGTCCGGCGAGGGCGTCAGGCATGTCGTCCAGCACCGTTCCTGCCACCGAACTTCCGTCCAGCGTCGCGACGTGCCAGTCACCGTTGCCTTTCAGGATTGCCCGGGTTGTGGTTCGGTTGACGAAGGCCAGCAAGTTCCCGGCATCCGCCACAACGGTGCGCCCCGTGCCTCCATCCGTTATCTCCCCGATAAACTCAAGGACACCTCGACCGCTACTCGTGTCCGTGGTCGATGCCGTTTCTCCAAGTGCGGCTTCAATCTGAACCGCTCCACTTGCCACCCCGCCAGAGTCTTTGAACCCTCGGATTAGCAATCCGCCTGATGACACCTGTACTTTCAAGAAGTCTCCGTAGGTATCGCCTTCCGTTATTGACGTCATCGGATGGCCAACGTCGGAGGATTTCAGCGCCAGTATTTCGTCGTCGTTCGCACCCTGGTTGATCGTCAGCCCGACGGTCATGTTGGCGTTGGCGGACTCGTTGATGAACACGCCGCCTGCCGAGTCGATACGCAATCGTTCGGTGGGCGCCGACGCGCCATCAGGGGTCGTCGAAAAGGTCATTCGTCCCGGCATATCGTTTGAGCCTGGAGTCCCATCTACTTCAACGGAGATTCGCGCTGCATAGGACCCGTAATCATTACCGTCATCGCCGTACCACGAGATGTGTCCCAGGATGTCGTTGTCATGAACAATGGCGAACGAACCGATAGATGTGCTGCGGGACTTCAAGAATTCGAGGTTCGGCTGGCTCGGGTTGTTGCCCCACCGGCCGATAATTATTCCGCCATCAGCGCCGGTCGTGCCGAGAACCTGCAACTCTTTGGTGGACGCGGTTGTCACCTTGTCCGTATGGCCGATGACGATGCCGTTCCCGTCCGCAACTTGAAAGTCGCCGCCGTAAAGCGTCAGCCGGTTAGACGCGTGCGTCAGCATCACATCACCGGCCCCGAAATCGATCTTCTCGCCCGCGTCGAGTGACAGACTCGCACCGCTGACCTTGAGCTCTCCGGTCCCGACTTCAGCCGGGCTTATGACAAGGTCCGTTCCGTCGTAATAGAGGCGAGAGTCGCCGCCCGTGCCGAACTTGATCGAGACGTTATCCGGCAAGAAACGCGGGTTCGCCCGGTATTCCACTCCTGAGCCCGTCACGCCGCCACCCCCGCGTAATCCACCTTGTCTCCGTCGTTTGCGGCGTCCACATAAAAGCGCCGCAGGTCGATCAGCTCCCGGAAACGAATGGTCAACTCATCGCCCGGGTTGATCTCGTATCCATCGCCGGCGGCCACCGTATCGTCGCCGATGTAAACCGGACCAGTGTTCGTGCCGCGCGCCCGGAAGCTCACTGCAGACACCGCGCTGCCGGACGCCACCACCTGGGCCCGCGTGCCGGCCGTCGCCACCGTTACCGTCCCGATAGGAAGTCCCATCTCACTTCAACTCCACCCCGGCGCTGCCGGTCGTTCGATTCACCTGCACAATTACCCGATCAACCGTCAGCGCGGCCCGTGTCCTGCCCCTCGGCCGCTACGCGTACTCGAGATACCAGACATCGACCCCTTCACCGGACGTGCCGGCATCAACAAACACATCGAAAAGGTTCAGGTTTGGATGTCCTCGTAGCTCGATGACATCGTCAGCGACCAGCCCGGGGTCACCGCTGGAAACGGCGGCATCGCCCAGGTAGATCGTTCCCGCGTTGGCGGTCCTCGCTTTGACCCTGGCCCACCAGACAAGCAGGTCCGTTTCACTGAGACGCTCCGCGGTCCCCGCCAGCGTCACCGATTTACTGAGTGTTTTCAGCGGCATCCACACGCCTCCACCTGATTCGTTACCGGGTTTGTTAATGGTTCGCCTGCTGGCTCACCGCTTGAATTACGGGAGCGCGGCCCCGGCCTCACCGGCCCGGCCCTTTCAGAAAGGCCAGGACCGGCGGCCGGGGCAGCGCCGACCGCCTACGCCACGCCGGTGATGTTGTACTGGAGCGCCGTGTGCGTCGCCGTTGACCGGTTGCCGCTGCGCTCGTCGAACGCCACCCGCATGCTGACCACCATCACGTTCTGGCGTTTCTGGATGTCACGCTCGGTCTCTATCGAGAGCTCCCTGCGGAAACCGATGCGCCACTGGCTGCGGTTCACGACGAGAATCCGGCCCGTGTCCGTCACGTTCCCGGCGTCCGTCACCTTTCCGTCCGTGTCCGCAAGTCGCATCTGCTCGGACACGATCACCGGGTGTCCGTACAGGACGCCCAGCTGGCCGGTCAGGAGCGATGCGTGCGGACCGAGCTTGTCCACCGTTTCAACCTCGTCGATCGCGAGAGACGCCAGGTAAGTGTTGACGTCCACGATGAATGGCGACTCTGTCGGCCGGACCCCGTACTTGCCGATCAACTTCAACGCCTGGTTGTAGCTCGCCGCCGTCACTGCGCCGTTGAGCGAGTTGCCCATCGACGTGTTATCGACGAGGGGAAGATGCAGCAGGCCGTCGAAGCCGATCAGCCATTGCGCCTTGCCGGCGGTCGTCGCATTGATAGTGGCGCCGTCCGCGTTGATGTTGTTCGTCGTGGTCCTGTCGCCGTTCAGCAGAACGTCGTCGATCACCTCGGCGGAGTTCCGGACAAGTGACCGCCGGACCTCCGGCAGCATCGCGATGACGGCGTCCTCTTCAAGCGTCAGCGACCAGGGAACTTCAGCGACCAGTTCCTGCGCCGTAAGGGTCTGTTTCGCGGTGCCGAGCGCAGTCTGTGTTGCCGCCGTGTTCTCCGTACCCGGGTACCAGTTCACCTCACCGAGTTGGAGCGGAATATCGAACGGCGATGTCGGCATGTCGATACGGCTGAACAGCGACCCGACGACCGTGTCCAGATTCACGTCACGCCACAGCTCGTTCGCTTCCGCCGTCGGCACCAGTTCCGCGCCCGCCCCGATGGTGACCGAGTCCATCGCCGCACGCAGACGTACGCCCCAATCCTCGATCGCCACTCCGCCGCCGTGTGCGCGTGCCGCCCGGTGCAGGCTGCGAACGATGGCCAGGTCA
>JADFRU010000237.1:0-3704 GCA_022561115.1 Chloroflexota bacterium
AGGAGCCAGGCCAGGTAGTCACGCAGGAACCGCCGGTCAGCTCGTCCCATGTCCCGAACACGTCGCAACCGGAGGAACTCCCCGAATGCGGCGATGTCCGAGACGTAGTTCCGGACCGTGTACGGCGAAAGTTGAAGGCTCGTGCGCAGATGATCCCTGAACCGTGTGACCGATGCGTCCCAGCGGCCCTCGTCGAATGGTTCGCCGGACACGCTCCCGGTCCGGCGCCTGCGGGTCGGTCGCGTGGTCATGCGACACGGCCTTGGTATGCAGCGCCGGCGCGGTCGGGCAGCCGGATGGGCCGGACAGGGAGATAAGCGGCGTTACGCCTCGACCGAGACCTTTGCGTCTTCTGGCTCGCCATCGCCTTCGATGGTCGGGATCGCTCCGTCGTAGTCTTCCTTCGTGACGCATTTTGCGCCGTCGCGCCCACGCGCCACGAGCAGACCGCCGCACTCGGGGCACGGCTCCTTGAGCGGTCGCTGGCGAGTGGAAAACTCGCAGTCCGGGTAGTTCTCGCAACCATAGAAGCGGCGGCCTTTCGGTCCTCTGCCCTTCCTCTCAAGCAACTCTCCGCCGTCTTCCGGGCACTTCGCACCTGTCCCCAGGCGGAGCGGCTTCGAGTTTCGGCAGTCCGGGAACCCGGAGCATGAGAGGAACTTGCCGAACCGCCCGGTCTTGATGACCATTGGCCGTTCGCACTCCTCGCAGACCTCGTCGCTCTCCTCGTCAAGTTCAGAGCGAGGGACACGTTCCGCTTTCTCCTTCGCGCCTTCGACCAGGCCGTCGAACGGTCCATAAAATTCTTGAAGCATTGGCACCCAGTCGATGTCGCCGCGTGCCACTTCATCGAGCTTCTCTTCCATGCCGGCCGTGAATCCCGTGTCCATGATGTTCGGGAACCATTCGACAAGGAAGTCGGTAACGGCTAAACCGAGCTTGGTCGGCTTGAACCGGGCCTTCTCCCGGGCGACATAGTCGCGCGACTCGATTGTGGCGACGATGCTGGCAAACGTGCTAGGCCTGCCGATGCCGTTTTCTTCCAGGGTTCGGATCAGCATCGCCTCGGAGAACCGGGCCGGTGGCTGCGTGAATCGCTGTTCAGACTTCAAGTCGTCAAGGTTTACGGTCTCACCCTCATCAAGGGGAACCAGTACGCGTGACAGGTCCGAGTCGTCATCGTCATCGTCAGCGTCGTTGCCGTTGACGATGTCCCTGGCCTCCACGTACACCGCTCGGAACCCCTGGAACTTGAGGACGGAGCCCGTCGCCCTGAGGGTGTATGGCGTTCCTGACGGCCCCCCGGTGGCTTCGATGTCCACCGTGGTCGCGTCAGAAACTGAATCGGTCATCTGGCTGGCGACCATGCGCTTCCAGATCAGTTCGTAGAGGGATCGTTGGTCGGAACTCAGGTGGTTCGCTACGCTCTCCGGTGTGCGCATAACGGACGTGGCCCGGATCGCTTCGTGCGCTTCCTGCGCGTTTTTGCTCCGCGTCCGGTAGACACGAGGTTTGGTGAAGTATTCAGCCCCGTAACGGGTCTTGATAAATTCACCCACCTCAGCGACCGCGGTGGTGGCGAGGTTGGTGGAGTCTGTCCGCATGTAGGTGATCAGGCCGACCGGGTCTCCCGATCCCAGCTGGATTCCTTCATACAACTGCTGGGCGGCGCGCATCGTCCGCTGTGCGCCAAATCGGAGTCGGCGGGCTGCTTCTTGCTGCAGCGTGCTCGTGGTGAACGGAGCCGACGGGCGTGACTTGACTTCGCGACGGACCACTTTGCTGACCCGGTATGCGGAGGCTTTCAGGTCACGCACCAGTTTTTCGGACTCTTCAGCATTGTGTACAAGGTGGCGGCCGGTCTTGCCGTCAATGGCGTGCAGGTTGGCCCTGAAGGTCTGTGACGCGTCAGCTTGTTTGGCGAGCCGGGCTATGACGGACCAGTACTCGACCGGGTTGAACGCCTCGATCTCCCGCTCCCGGTCCACGATCAGCCGGAGTGCTACGGATTGGACACGGCCGGCTGAAAGCCCGCGGCGGATCTTGCTCCACAGTACCGGCGACAACTTGTAACCGACGATGCGGTCAAGTACACGGCGGGCCTGCTGTGCGTTGACCAGTTGCATGTCAATATCGCGGTAGTCAGCAAAAGCCGCTTCGACCGCCGAGCGCGTAATCTCGTGGAACACGACGCGCCGCAACTCCAGATCTTTCATGTCGCGGAGGCCGAGCGCTTCGACCAGGTGCCAGGAGATCGCCTCGCCTTCCCGGTCCGGGTCGGTGGCCAGGTAGACGGTTCTGGCGCCCTTCAGGGCTTTCTTGATGTCCTTGAGGACCGATTCCCGCCCCCCGACGTCGACATAAGTCGGCTCAAAGTTGTTGTCTACGTCCACGCCCAGCTTGCGTTGCGGCAGGTCACGTACATGGCCCATCGAGGCGATTACCTCGTAGTCCGGCCCAAGGAAGCGCCCTACTGTCCGTGCCTTTGCAGGCGATTCGACGACGACGAGGTCTTTAGTTTTTGTTTTCGCTTTGGCCAATTTCTGCCTAACTGTCTTTTCTGGTGCCAGACGTAGTAACGGATGTGGTGTCCCGAGGAACGCGCGGGACGGCTACATAGATCATCGGGCCTGCCTGCCGAACCTGCCCGCCCAATTCCAACATGGTCAGCGTTGCGCTGACAACCGGGCTGGGCATACCGGAACGGCGCGTGATTTCATCCACGTGAACCGGTTCCGCACGCAAGATCTCAAGTAAGTCTGCCTCTACTGTACCCGCTTCAGGTTGAGGTGCAGACAGTCCTAGCTGGTCTCCCAACCCGGCGATGTTCAACTCTTCCAGTATGTCCTGTACGTCAATAACCAGTTTTGCGCCCTGCTGAATGAGCCAGTTTGTGCCGGAGCTACGCTCGGAAAGGGCGCTGCCCGGCACGGCGAACACCTCGCGGTTTTGTTCAAGCGCATGGCTGACCGTGATTAGCGCGCCGCTCCGCTTCCCGGCTTCAATAACCAGCGTACCCAGGCTCAGCCCGCTTAAGATGCGATTGCGGCGTGGAAAGTTCCGGGCGAGCGGCCTGACGCCGATCGGATACTCGCCTACGACTGCGCCGGATTCGGCGATTTTTCGGGCGAGGTCCGCATGTTCCGCCGGATAGACCTGGTCCAGCCCTGACGCAACTCCCGCGATGGTGCGTCCGCCGGCTTCAAGCGCGGCGCGATGGGCGGCGGCATCGATTCCCGTAGCAAGTCCGCTTATCACCGTGACGCCGTTTGCGGCCAGGTCACCCGCAAGGCGTGTCGCCATCTCGCGTCCGTACGCCGTGCAAGACCGGGTGCCGATGACCGCTACCGATCGCTCGTCCCCCGGTTCCAGCTTGCCGCGGACGTACAGGACCGGCGGCGGATCATATATCTCCGCCAGCCGCGCCGGGTAGTCCGGGGAGCGCAGGCAAAGCGCCTGTATGCCCGCGGATTCAAGTGATTCCATCTCAGCGTCGGGATCGATCTCCGGACGGCCCGAGACGATCTCCCTGACGGTGGATTTGTCGAGTCCGGCGCCGGCAAGATCGGACTGGCCGGCTTTCCATGCGATGGCAAGATCGCCGAAGTGCGCCTCTATCTTCCGGAGCCGGATCGGCCCGAGCCGGCGGATGCGATTGAACGCAACCCAGTATTTGAGGTCAGGGACCGTTTCAGGAATCATGC
>JADFRU010000009.1:0-14432 GCA_022561115.1 Chloroflexota bacterium
GGATGTCGACCTTTCGAGCTGGGAAACGCCTCCGCTGTTCCGGCTCATACAGGAACAGGGTGAGGTGGACCGGGATGAGATGTTCCGGGTGTTCAACATGGGTTTGGGGATGGTCCTCGTGGTACCGCCGAGCCTTGCGAACGAGGTAACGGCGCTTGTGCCCGGCGCATGGGTTGTGGGCCGTGTAGTTGAACGGGACGGCGCTGGCGAACGCGTGGCGCTTATTTGAACGGGCGGCCGGATTTCCCGGCATCTGAGTTCCGGTGTGGTCGGCCAATCGCCAGAAATGGCATGTGAATAACCTGAACACCGCAGGGGCGACCGCTCGCCCTTAAACGTCAAAAGAAGATCGTGGAGACCGCCCCCGAACCCCCTGCTGATACAGGAGGGAGCCACAGGAACCCTCTCCTGCCGGGGGCGGGGATTTGAAAAGAACAGCCCGGGAATACAGGGAACAAAGGGATCTATTCAGTTGGCATTTGCACTGTTGAGCCCATACGACAAAACGGGACTGGTCGAGTTCGCCCGCGTAATCAAGGAGGCCGGCTACGACCTGATGTCCACAGGCGGGACACACGCCGTGCTGGACGGCGCGGGGTTGCAGGTCAGCCAGGTAGCGGATGTCACGGGCTCCCCGGAGATACTGGAGGGGCGCGTCAAGACACTCCATCCGGCGATCCACGGCGGACTGCTGGCGCGGCGGTCGAAACCGGACCACATGGCGCAACTGCGGGAACATGGAATCGAGCTAATCGACATCGTAGTCGGCAACCTGTATCCGTTCCGGGAGACGGTCGCACGGCCCGGCGCCACCCTTGACGACGCGCTTGAGAACATCGACATCGGCGGTCCGACGATGCTACGCGCCGCTGCCAAGAACTACCCGGACGTGGTGATCGTCGTCGACCCTGACGACTACGGGCGTGTCGGTGAGATGCTGACGGCCGGTGGCGTCCCGCTGGAGGAGCGTCGCCGCCTGGCGGCCAAGGCCTTCCAGCACGTCGCCCTGTACGACACGGCCGTGGCCGGATACCTGCGGGACGCGCAGGGGGAAGACGGATCGCCGCAACTCTTCCCGGGTGAGTTTACCGCCGGATTCAAGCTTGGCGGCGTCCTCCGGTACGGGGAAAACCCGCACCAGCCGGGCGCTCTGTACTCCCGTGACGGCGGGAGCGGTGGCGGCATTGCCACCGCAGAGCTGCTCCACGGGCGAGCGATGTCATACATCAACTACCTGGACGCTGATGCCGCCTGGACGGCCACAGCCATGCTGCCGTCCACCGCCGTATCGGTCGTCAAGCACGCCAACACGTGCGGGCTGGCGATGCACCAGGACCAGACCGAGGCGTACCGGCGCGCCTTCGCCGGCGACCCTGTTTCGGCCTACGGCGGGATAGTCGGCTTTAACTCGACGGTCACCGCCGAGACCGCAGAGGCGATGCGGCCCGTGTTTTACGAGGTCGTCGCGGCGCCGGACTACGAACCGGAAGCGCTCGCGATCCTCAAGAAGAAGTCAAAAAACCTGCGCCTTTTGAAAGTCACTCCGGAATCGGAACCCGGGCTCGCTCTCCACACCGTCTCGGGCGGATTGCTTGTCCAGGTAGCGGACCGCGCTGAGGACGACCGCTCGTCCTGGAACGTCGTGACAAAGCGGCAACCGACCGGGGACGAACGCGCAGACCTGGAGTTTGCATGGCACGCCAGCCGGCTTATCAAGTCGAACGCCATCGTCCTGGTAAAGGACCGGGCCATTGTTGGCATGGGCGCCGGCCAGCCGAACCGCGTCAACAGCGCGCACCTTGCGATACGGGCCGCCGGTGACGGCGCGCCGGGCTGTGTGCTTGCATCGGACGCTTTCTTCCCGTTCCCGGACACGCTGGAAGTTGCGGCAGAGGCCGGTGTCAAAGCGGCGATCTCGCCCGCGGGGTCGATCCGAGACGATGAAGTGATCGCCGCCGCGGACAGGCTCGGCATGGCGGTCATCATGACCGGCAACCGGCACTTTCTACACTAGCCGCCGTGACCTCAACAAACCCCGGGACGTCATCTTCTGGCGCTGCAAGCGTAGACATAGTCATCCCGGTCCTCAACGAAGAGGTCGCGCTACCGCGCTGCGTCAATATGCTGGCGGCTTACATCGATGAGAACCCGGGCAGGCACTGGCAGATCACGATCGCCGATAACGGCTCGACCGACCGGACCCCGGAAGTGGCAGAAGAACTCGCCAGCCAGGGATTTCCTATCCGGGTGACACGTCTCGATCAGCGCGGCCGCGGCCGGGCGCTGAAGAAGGCATGGCTCGAAAGTGAAGCCGATATCAGGTTCTACATGGATGTCGATTTATCGACCAGGCTCGACGCCATCATGCCGATCGTGGAGGCCCTGGAGTCTGGCGAGTATCAGCTTGGCATCGGCTCCCGGCTGATGAAAGGCTCGGAAGTGGTTGGCCGTAAACTCCAGCGGGAGATCACTTCGCGCGTCTACAACCTGATGCATCGAGCCATGTTCTTCTCGCCGTTCCGTGACGCACAGTGCGGCTTCAAGGCCATCACCCGTGAGGCGGCGGAGGCGTGTGTGCCCCTGGTGAAAAACAACAACTGGTTCTTTGATACCGAGCTGCTGTTGATCGCGGTGAAGTCCGGGTACAGGATCAAGGAACATCCTGTTCACTGGGAGGATGACCCCGATACCCGCGTGAAGGTCACGGCTACGGCCATCGAGGACGTAAAGGGGCTGCTTCGGCTACGCTTCGGCGGTGTGCCACGCGCTCCTCGTTAAGGACTGACGGATGAACCTTGACCCCTCATACACCCCTAGTTAGAGTGACGCCACCTTCAATGGGACCGGCAACGGGACCGGGCCGGAACGTCAGTTTTCCGGGCCCAGCGGCCCCGGTCAGCCCCGTTCTCCCTGAGTCTTTCTGGGAGTCTTTTTGGGAGTCCTTCCCGGAGTTTGTCCGGGAGCCGAACTGGGAGCGGCGCCGCCAGCGATGACCAGTCGCGAAACTGAGATATCCCGGGCCCTTGTTCTCGGCCATACGGCCGATATTGAACTGCATCGCGCCCGTGAGATTCTTCGTAACGAGTCGATTAACCCGGAAGTGGTGATGGAGTTCACGCCCGAGAAACCAGGCGTGCTGGCCGGCATTAACGATGTAAAGACGCTCTTGAACAGGAACCTACCGGAGACCGGACGCGAGGTCTGGGCGCTGGATGAGGCGAGCGGTTTTGACGGGGGAGAGGTGGTTCTCCGGGTCCGCGCCCCGTACGCTGCGTTTGGCCTCTACGAGACGGCGATCAACGGGATGCTGTCGTCATGCACCGGCTGGGCCACGGCGGCGCGCGACTGTGTTGACGCGTCGAACAGTGTGCCGATCATCTCCCTCGGCGCCCACCATGTTCACCCGTCTGTGGTGGGGGTGATGGATTACTCAGCGGTGACAGGTGGCGCAAGCTCTTGCTCGTCCGTGCTCGGTGCGCGGCTTTCTGGCATCACGGCGTCGGGCACGATGGCGGCGGTTCTTGTCCTGGTGATGGGGGACACGCGGTCCGCCGTAGAGGCTTTCGATCGCAATATGCCGCCGGAGGTGCAGCGTGTCGCCATCATCGGTACGATCGGCGACGAGGCGATCGAGGCGATCGAGGTTTCGCGGATGCTGCGGGACAAGTTACGCGGGGTGCGTCTGGAAACCGCGCCTTCACGCGGCCGGGTGACGCCGGAGCTTGTGCATGAGCTCCGGGCGCGGCTGGATCAGGGCGGCTACAACCACGTGGACATTTTCGTCAGCGGTGACCTGGATCCCGAACAGATTCGCTCGTTCACCGAGTCAAAGGCCCCGGTGGCGGCTTTCGGAGTCGGCTATTACATCGGCGCAGCACGACCGATCAAGTTCCATGCCGAGATCAAAGAGCTGGACGGTCGGCCGGTGGCCCGGCGAGGTCTGATCCCGGGTATCTCACCGAACCCGCGTCTCACACGGGTGTTGTAGGGAGATTACGAGCCCGGCGAGAGCCGGAGGTCACGTCTGATAGCGGCCTGGATGTGGGTGTGGATTTGCGCGCCCGCGGCCGCCCTCCCGGTTGCGCCGTTTCACGATGCCGGCCGGGGCGGAATCAGCGCATCCTGGATCGAGGCCGGTCGCTAATCGTCCGTGACGTTGATTAACCGGATTCTGAGTACCTGCTCGGTTTCTGGCGTCACACGCGCCCACTCGGCGATCCGGAGACCGGCGACCCAGGCGATCCCGCGACCGGACTCTGACTCCACTACCGGGACGCGATCCCGCCACGAGCGTGGAACGCCGGCGTTGACGAACAGGTCCTGTACTCGCGCCGCCGTGTCCATGCCGAGCGGCTGGAATCGATCACCGTCACGCCGGTTGCGTAGCGTTACGGTGTCCCCGACGGCGCTGGCATCCGCGTACTCGGACATTTCCGACCCCGTGTCCAGGTCGTCCGGACGGTCGACCAATTCCATCTCGAACCGTTGGCCGGACGGGAACTCAATGTGGCCGGGAACGGACAATTTAACGAAATCGAAGGGTTCCGGGTATGGCGCATCGTCCCGGCCGGATGGCGCCAGTACGACCGTGTCTACGCGAGTTTCGAAGCGCATCCCGTCTGGCAGGTCTATCGAGCGTCCCGCGCCCGCTCCCACTAGCCGGTCCATATCCATGACGTGAGTTCGGACGAGATTTGTAACCGATCCCGCGGCTTTTGAGTAAGCCCGTCGTAACAGTGACCTCCGCAGGGCCGGTGGAGTGGCGAGCAGGTGGTGGCGATGGAGCGTGACCGTACGTTTAGCCGGGTCGGCGTGGTCTAGAACGCGCACCCACAATCCATCGATCACCTCGTCGAGCGCAGCGAGTTCCTCCGACGCAGTGTCCGCCAACCGGGCGATCGACTCCACGACGCGGGGGTTGATCGCCTCCAGTTCCGGCATCACGTTCAAGCGCAACCGGTTCCGGGTGAACGTAGTTGACTCGTTGCTGACGTCCATCCGGGGGATGATCCCGCGCTCCCGGCAGTACTGCTCCGTGTCATCTCGCCGGAGCCGCAGCAGCGGTCGAATAACCTTCAGTTGTCCGCCGCCCCAGCGCTGTGGCGTACGCGATACCAATCGCATACCCCGCACCCCGTTCAATCCGGAGCCACGTGCGATATGGAGGAGCACCGTCTCGGCCTGGTCATCCAGCGTGTGCCCGGTGGCCGCGCCCTGGGCGCCCTCTTTTTCTGCGGCGCGGCCCAGGAATCCGTAACGCAGGCGCCGCGCGGCGTCTTCTACCGCAAGGTGATGCTCTCTCGCGTACTCGGCGACGTCCGCGCCTTCACTGACATACGCCAGTCCCCGCGCCTCCGCGTTGGATCGCACATACTCCTCATCCGCGTCGGAGTCTGCGCCCCGCATCTGGTGATTGAAGTGGCAGACGATGATCTCAGGGCCGCTGCGTTCGCCGATGGTCTGTAAAGCGTCCAGCGCGGTCATGGAATCAGCGCCGCCCGATACCGCCACGAGAAGGGATCGTTTCCGGTCGACCTCGGCTTCATCCAGCGCCGCTTCCAGTGCGTTTATGACATAGAGGACGTGATCGGAATCGGCCGGCGTGGTCTCAGGTGTCATACGGCGGGCGCTGCATCGGGCGCTGTTACCAGCCGCCGAGCCTGGACCCGGACGATCTTGTTGCCCGACATCTCCGTAACCTGGAATCTGACCGGGCCGCACCTCACGCGGTCGCCGACCTGCGGCAACCGTTGCAACCGGTCGAGTAAAAATCCGGCGATCGTCTGGTAGTCGCCGTCCGGGATGTTGAGCTCAAGCCGATCGTTGGCGTCCTCCACCGGCAGTCCGGCGTCCAGTTCAAACGTGTTGGCGTCCAGCGTCACGAACCGGTCGTCAGGCTTGAGCCCTTCTTCCCCGGTCGCCCCGATCGCCTGTTCGACAATCTTGGTCAACGTCACCAGCCCGGCGATACCGCCGAACTCATCGACCACCAGCGAGATCTTGTGCCCAGTCTCCTGCATGTCCTGGAACAGTTGATTCAGCTTCTTTGTCTCCGGCACGAACAATGTCGTCCGCATAAGGCCAGTGACCGGCGCTTCGTCTTTTAGATCGCCGCCGGCAATAGATTGCAGCACGTCTTTGACCGAGAGGATTCCGACAACGTCATCATGATCGTCATCAAACACCGGGAACCGCGTGTGCGGGTTTTTGCTGTAGATCTCCATGAACCCGGCGAAGGTTGTTCCGACCTCCATCCATTCAACCTCGTTCCGGGGCGTCATGATGTCCCGGACCTCGGTCTCGCCAAACCGGAAAATGTTTTCCAGCATCTCCCCCTGGCTCTCTGCCACCGTGCCCTCCGCCTCGCCGACATCTATAAGCATGCGGAGTTCACCCTCGGTTATCGTCGGCGTCATGAACGCTTCTTTGCCACCGAGAAGGTGCGTCAGACCGCGCGGCACAAGGGTGAAAATCCAGACAAACGGGCCACTGACCCGCATGAGCGCGAGCACCGGCCGCGACACAAGGTGAGACCAGCGTTCTGCGCCCAGGATAGCCAGCGACTTTGGCGTCAGCTCCGCGGCCACGACCACGATCACGGTAGCGCCCAGCGTGGCGATCGCGATAACCCCGACGGAGTTGCCCCACACGCTGATCACGAGGGCAGTGCCGACGGCGGTGATGGTGATGTTCAGGGCGTTCCCGATGAGCAGGATCGTCCCGAAGAACTTGTTGTACTCATCGGTGATCTGGACGATCGCCGATGCGCTTAGATCACCCTGTTCAGCGCGGTGCCGGACACGAAACCGATTGACAGAAAGGATCGCCGCTTCGGACGCGCTAATCAGAGCGCTGCCGACCAGGGCAACGATGATGATCAGGATTGGCAACAGCATCCCGCGTTCTCCTCGCGAGCCGCCGACCGGGGAGCCCGGCGGCGGCCATATTACGAGAGTCTATCGCAGGGTGACCCGGAACTCGTTCGTAGTGCGAATGCCCGGGACGTGATTCGGACCCTGGATGACATGGCGATCATCCAGGGTTTACCGGTGATTTGGCCCGATATTAGCTTTCGTCCGCGGGTTCGGAAAGCGTGGCGTCTGGCGTGGTGGCGTCAGAAGGAGTGGACGGGATTATCTCCGGCTCCGGTGGCGCATTTTTGGCTGCGACGGCGGCCCGAATGGCGGTGTCAAGGTCGTCTCTGATCGACTCTTCGCGCTTGAGGAACGTCCGCGCTGCCTCGCGGCCCTGGCCCAGGCGGGTGTCGCCATATGAAAAGAACGAGCCGCTCTTTTTCAGGATGCCGTGCTCCACACCAAGGTCCAGCAGGGCGCCCTCTTTGCTGATGCCCTCTTTGAAGAGGAACTCAAGCTCAGCCACGCGGAACGGCGCAGCGACCTTGTTCTTCACGACGCGTGCGCGGACGCGGTTGCCGATGATCTCCGTTCCGCTCTTGATCGCCTCCATGCGGCGAAGGTCGACGCGGACCGAGGCGTAGAACTTGAGCGCACGGCCCCCGGGAGTGACCTCCGGGTTTCCAAAAACGACGCCAATCTTCTCACGCAACTGGTTGATGAAGATCAGGGTTGTTCTGGTGCGTGAGACGGATCCGGTGAGCTTACGGAGCGCCTGCGACATGAGACGGGCCTGGAGGCCGATGTGCGTGTCGCCCATCTCACCTTCCTGCTCCGCCATCGGCACAAGCGCCGCGACCGAGTCGATCACGATCACGTCCAGTGCGCCGGAACGCACGAGGTAGTCGGTGATCTCTAGTGCTTGCTCCGCTGAATCCGGCTGCGAAACGAGCAATGCATCGATATCAACACCGATGATCTTCGTGTAGGCGGGGTCCATGGCGTGCTCGGCGTCGATGTAAGCGGCGGTCCCGCCGAGACGTTGCGCCTCGGCGATTACGTGCAGTGCGAGCGTGGTCTTGCCGGCTGATTCCGCACCGAAGATCTCAACGACACGGCCGCGGGGCAGTCCGCCAATACCGAGAGCCATATCGAGAGCGATGGAACCCGTGGGAATGGCGTCTATGTCCTGTCCGCCACGGTCACTCAACTTCATGATGGCGCCGCGACCAAACGCCTTGTCGATCTGTGCGAGCGCAAGCTCCAGCGCCTTATCACGTTCTGAGCGGTTCCCGTTAACCATCACCGGTTTTTCGGCACGGGCCGCTTTGGCGGAGCGGAGTGGGGACATAACTCTTGCCTCTTGTTTCTGGCAGGTCTATCGGCTGGAGTTTGGAAAATTGGCTGCCGGTTGAACGCACTGTCGTCGTGTCCAAATCCGGCGGCGGAAATGACAGTAGCACGGATGTTCTAGTGGTGCAACAAGACCCTGTCAAATTGAATCGTGACGAAGGCCGTGGCGCTAACCGTGACGGAAACTGTGAACCGGATCTTACGTCTCCCCCGCCCCGATCACCAGATTTGGTGATGCCTGGGAAGGATCCCTGGAACAACTATGAATACGAAGAAGAACGGAGTCGGGGTAGTCGTGTGGCACTCGCAACGTCCGGGAGCCGGGTGTTTCCCGGGAGGCGTTCGGTTATTGGTTATGGGAGATACGCTGACGCCCAGCCAAGACCGTCCTCGGTCACCCCCGCCGGGCGGTACTCGCAGCCGATCCACCCGTCGTATCCCAGGTTATCGATGAAGGAAAACAGGAACGGGTAGTTGATCTCACCGGTGCCGGGCTCGTTGCGTCCCGGGTTGTCTGCAAGCTGGAAGTGGGGAATGCGGTCAAGGAGCCTCTCGATGGTCGCGGCTAGATCGCCCTCCATGACCTGCATGTGATAGATGTCGTACTGGAGCCAGGCGTTCTCATGCTCAACCTTGTCCAGTATGGAGACGCCCTGGGCACTGGTCGTCACAAAGTAGCCGGGAATGTCCCGCGTGTTGATCGGCTCCAGCAGCAGTTTCGCCCCGGCCCCGGCGGCCAGCGGCGCGGCGAAGGCCATGTTGTCGATCAGCGTCTGCGTCGCCAGCTCCGGGTCCAACCCCTCCGGTGGGATACCGGCCAGGCAGGTCAGCAATCCGCAATCCAGCGCACGGGCGTACTCGATCGCCTTGCCGACGCCGTCCTGGAACTCACCGACCCGGTCCGGCAGACAGCCTATCCCGCGATCACCGCCGTCCCAGTCCCCGGCCGGGAGATCAAACAGCACCTGCTTTAACCCGTTCCGGTCAAGGCGCTCCCGGATCTCGTCCGCCGGGAAGTCGTACGGGAACAGGTACTCGACGCCCTTGAACCCGGCCCCGGCGGCGGCGTCGAAGCGGTCCATGAAATCGACCTCGTTGAACATCATCGAAAGGTTGGCGGCGAGCTTGACCATGTGTTCTCCGGATGTGTCTGGGCGGGGGGGTATGTGCTGATCCAAATGCGGTCCGAAAGAGGTTAAACCACCGGGCCTGCTGTGCGATCACCAGATCGATGAAGTGCTGATGATGGCACCAGCCTGGGCATCTCGTTGCCGGACGATGTCGCCTACTCGCTGAACCCGGCGGTGGCGATTCGGACGTCTGCCCGCCGCCGGACGCGTCTGGATGGAAGGCGCGAGGACGTCGTCCAGTTCCCTGCACCGGCAACCGGTGTATCCTGCCGAATCTCGCGTCCGGGCGAACGACTGTCGACGCTCGGCGCCGCGAGCCCTTCAACCGATCGGGCAATGAACCGGGGAGGCAACCGAATGAAAGCGGCCGTCTACAAGGGCAAGCAGCGCTTCGAGATCGAAGAGATACCGACACCGTCGCCCGGCCCGGACCAGGTGCTGGTCAAGGTCCACTTCTGCGCCATATGCGGCACCGATGTCCACGCCTTCCTTTACGACATCGCCCCGCCCGGCACAGTCCTTGGCCACGAGTTCGCCGGTGACGTGGTTGAGGTTGGCCCGTCGGTCACGGAGTGGAAAGTGGGCGACCGCGTGATCGGCGGCGGCGGCGATCCTCCGCCCGGCCATGAGCCCCTGACGCGGACACACCCGCGCTACAACTACCGGACGATGGGATTCCCGGAAGGCTCTATTCGCGGCTACGCCGAGTACGTCCTGATGGAGGAGTGGCAGCCAATTCTGATCCCGGACGGCATCAGCGACGAGGAGGCCGCGATGTGCGAGCCTACGGCCGTCGCCGTCCACGCCGTCCGCAACTCTGACCTGAAACTCGGCGACACCGTCGGCATTCTCGGGGCCGGCCCGATCGGTCTGCTCACGCTCCAGGCGGCAAAGGCCGCAGGGGCCAGCGCTGTCTACGTCTCCGAGCCGGCCCCGGAACGCGCCCGCGTCGCATCAGAACTGGGTGCGGACGCGGTCATAAACCCGCTGGAACAGGACCTCGTCGCCGGGATCGATGCTCTAACCGGCGGGATCGGGCCGGACATCGTGTTTGACTGCGCCGGGTTCCCTTCCACGCTGGACCAGGCGTTTAACGTCGTGCGCCGCGCCGGCCAGGTGGTGCTGGTGGCCGTGCCGTGGGAGGAGCTGCCGCTGCGGCCGGTGGACTGGATGGCGCGCGAGACAAGCTTCAAGGCGAGCTGGGGTTCCCTGCCCGCTGACTGGCATCGCGCCCTGGGCTTGATGGCCTCCGGGAAGCTGACCGTCAAGCCGTTGATCTCTGAGGTCGGATACATCCCACTTGAAGGCATGCAGGAAGCGTTTGAGGGACTGACGAAGCCGAGCACGCAGTTGCAGGTTGTGGTGCGGATGTAACGATTTGGCGGCGACACGCACGGGCTGGGACTCGCTTCGCCCGTTGGGACTCGCCTCGCCCGGAGGGGGTCGCGCGCCCTGAGGCTCTCGAAGGGCCGGCTCCACAGCGTGATGGCTGAAACAATCCCCTCTTGCGCCGGGAGAGGATGACGTGAGGATCCTTCCCGTGGGAAGGACGCGGTGGGCACGATTGCATGCCCGAACACGAACCGTGTTGGAGGACTCGGCCCTTCGAGAGCCTCAGGGCGCTGGCCCGCCAACAGGGAGGATTTGACCATGACTGTCAGGGTCCTGGCCCGCCAACAGGGAGGATTGACCATGGCCGTCAGGGTCCTGGCCCGCCAACAGGGGGGATTGACCGTGGCCGTCAGGGCGCTGGCCCGCCAACAGGGAGGATTGAACTTATGACTGTCAGGGTCCTGGCGTGGCGCTACGACCATGTGGGCGACTGCAACCGGTACGGAAACTGTGTCGACCACCCGTTCTACGAACGGCCCACGTTGGACGAGCTGAAGCTGTTCCCGGAGCGACTGCCCGGCGGTGCGGCGGCGCTGCAATCGGTGCCGTCGGATGTTGTGACATTGAACGGCGTTCCGGAAGCCCCGGTGGTGTCCGGGTACGAGACGCTGCGCCGTCGCGCCGATGTGTTGCGGGCCGCGCTCGGGGAGGCGATACACCGTATCCAGCGCGGACATGCGGAGGACGTGGAAGGAATCCTGGAGTCCGCCGTCAGCGCATACGACCGGGGATTCGAGTAGCGGCGGGGTGTCCTTCGAGAGCCTCAGGACACAGGTATGGCGATACCGGGGCGGTCACACCGCAGTGGCGGCCAGCGGCCCTGTCATGTGCACCCGACCCCGCGCCATGCGCGCCCGTAAGCCGAAACGCCGTCCGCCCCGAACCCTCAGTGCGGCCGGTAGCGGGAGGCGATCGGCATGCGCCGGTCTCGGCCGAAGGCGAGTTCCGTAATTTTGACGCCCGGCGGTGACTGCCGGCGCTTGTACTCGTTCCGGTCCACAAGTCGCAGCACACGCCGCACCGTTTCCTCATCCCCTCCGTCCAGCCCGGCCTCCTGTTCGATGATCTCATCCGCGTCCCATCGGTCCTCGATGTAACGCTCAAGGATGCGGTCAAGGATTTCGTACGGCGGCAGCGAGTCACTGTCGAACTGGTCGGGCTTCAACTCGGCGCTTGGCGGCTTGTCGATCACGGTGCGTGGAATCGGGGAACCCGGACCGGCCTCGTTCCGGTACTCGCACAGCCGGAACACCAGCGTCTTCGGCACGTCCTTGATAACGGCGTACCCGCCCGCCATATCGCCGTACAGCGTGGCGTATCCGGTGGCGAACTCTGACTTGTTGCCCGTGGTCAGCACCAGGTACCCGAACTTGTTGGAGATCATCATGATCAGGTTGCCGCGGATTCGTGACTGCACATTCTCCTCGGCCAGGCCCGGCGTAGTTCCCTCAAACTTCTCCCTCACCATCTCTTCGAACGCCGCGTGGCCCGGTTCGATAGGGATGTTCCACAGCGTGATCCCGAGCCGCTTCGCCAGCTCCACGGCATCGACCACCGACCCCTCGGACGAGTAACGGGAGGGCAGGGCGACGACGAGCACGTTCTCAGCGCCCAGCGCATCGACCGCGATCACCGCCGTCAGGGTCGAGTCGATTCCACCCGAGAGGGCGATCACGACCTTCTCGAACCCGCTCTTGCGTGCGTAGTCGCGCGTGCCGAGCACGAGCGCCATGTACACCTCTGCCTCTTCAGATAGCGATTGGGACGGGGGGCGTTTAGCGATGGGGCCGGGCGATGTCTCCGGTTCTACCCGGGCCGACAGCTCGCTGGCCTCGCCGATCGCCGCCAGTTCGCCTGTCGCCGGGCCGTTCCACGCTGTGTTGGAACGCACACGGCCCACAAGATCCAGGTCCAGGTCCACCACGAGCAGGTCTTCTTCAAACCGTTTGCCCTGGGCGATGAGCGCTCCGTCCGGGCCGTATACGAGGCTTGTGCCGTCGAACACCAGCTCGTCCTGCCCTCCGACCTGGTTCACGTAGCAGGCGAACACCTGGTTACGCCGCGCCAACCCGCTGATCAGGTCACGGCGCACCCGGTCCTTGCCGCGCTCAAACGGCGAGGCGTTGATATTGATGTTTATCTCAGCGCCGGCCGCGCGTTCCACCTCAACCGGACCTATCGGCTCCCAGGCATCCTCACAGATGCTCAGTCCGATCTTCACGCCGCCGATATCGATCACCGGGCAATCAAAACCGCGCTCGAAATACCGCTCTTCATCGAACACGCCGTAGTTGGGAAGGTGGATCTTCCGGTACACGGCGGCGACCCGGCTTTCATGCAGGAACGCTGCTGCGTTGTATACCGGCGCATCGCGCTCGGCAGAACCATCGACGAACCCGACGATCGCAGCGATACCCTTCGTCTCCGCTGCGACTCGCTCCAGCGCGCGCCTGTTATCGGAGACGAAACGCCGGTGCAGAACGAGGTCCTCGGGTGGATACCCGGTGATGGCGAGCTCTGGGAAGGCGACAAGCCGGGCGCCGGCCTCGCGCGCCGCCCGCATGGCGTCGATGATGAGCTGCACATTGCCGTCGATATCTCCGACGGCGGTGTTCACCTGGGCGAGCGCTATGCGGAGTGTCCGCACTTATCCCTCTCCTTATGAACGGATCGAGTGCAACGAACCGGGGGCGACTCGCCCACGGACTGGCCGTCCGCCCGTTAAGTTCGGAATAAGCCTAGACGCTTCCGCGGGTGTACCCGGTTACGACCGGCAACCGGGATTTGCCCATCAACCATGCGTCACAGCCCCGCGCCGTCCTGCGTCCGCCTGCGATAGCGTGCACTACGAGCGACTGGCCGCGCTGCATGTCGCCCCCGGCGAACACACCGTCAACAGATGTCATGAAGTTGCTGTCCGTGCTGACGTTACCCCGCTCATCGAAGTCCACGCCAAGGTCTGACAACAGGCCGCCTTGCTCGCCGTGCAGGAAGCCCATCGCAAGCAGAACAAGCTCCGTCTCAATCGTGAACTCGGACCCCGGGACCTCTACCATCTGCGGCCGTCCGCCGTTCGGGTCCGGTTTCCAGTCCACGCGAACCGCGGTCAGGCTCTTGAGCTTGCCGCCCTCGCCGTTCAGCTGCTTCGTAAGAATATCGTAGTCCCTGATCCCGCCCTCTTCGTGCGCTGAAGACGTACGGAAAATGGCCGGCCACTGGGGCCACGGGTTGGCGTCATCATCCCGTTCACCGGGTGGAACCGGCAGCAGTTCGTACTGGCATGTTTCCACCGCACCCTGGCGGTGCGCAGTGCCCAGGCAGTCAGCCCCGGTGTCCCCTCCGCCCAGGATTACGACCGTCTTGCCCTCCGCTGTGATCGTCTCGTCCGGACCGAACTCCTGGCCTTCAGTGCGCCGGTTGCTCTGCTTTAAGAAATCCATGGCGAAATGGACCCCGTCCAGATCGCGGCCAGGCAGCGTCAGATCGCGCGGCACCGTAGACCCGCCGCACAGGCAGATGGCGTCGAAATCCTGCTTGAGCTTCTCCGTCGGGTAGTCCCGGCCGACCCATGTAGAGATGCGGAACTCGATCCCCTCTTCCTCCATCTGCTTCACCCGTCGCCGGACCACAGACTTTTCAAGTGTGAAGTGAGGAATCCCGAGCGTGAGCAACCCGCCGATGAACTCGTCACGCTCGAAAACCG
>JADFRU010000238.1:0-3698 GCA_022561115.1 Chloroflexota bacterium
GGTTGACGCCGGCCCGCAAGCTGGCGGCGCTGGGCGAGGCGTTCGCCGTCCGGACGGCGTGGCACGGGCCGGGCGACACGTCGCCTGTGGGGCACGCCGCGAATCTAGCGCTGGACCTGAGCACGAGCAACTTCGGCATCCAGGAGTATTCAATCTTCGGCGAACGGACCCGCGAGGTGTTCCCGGGCAGCCCGGAGGTCCGTGACGGTTACATGTGGCCAAACGACAGGCCCGGGTTGGGGATCGATATCGACGAGGATCTGGCGGCGAAATTCCCGTTCCAGGAACGGGCGTATGGAGGGGCATGGGACGCTCCGCGCCGGGCCGATGGGAGCGTGGTGCGGCCTTAGAAGTCATGCGGGCGGCGGGTCGTCGGCCACCGGACGGCTCGCCATTTTCATGGCGTACGCGGGGACGCCTACGGCAATGCGCCGATCGAGAACAGCCCGGCGCGTGGGGCGGTCGCCTGGAACGTGGCGAGGCCGTTGGCGCTGGAAACATGTTGAGTCTCAAGTGGTGTCCAGTCGCCCGCATCGGTCCACAGCCGAACGTTCTCCAGGCTGATACCGCGCTCGGACAACCACTCCTCGGGGATTCCGAACCGGAAGAAAAATCGCTCTTCGCCAACGTCCGGCTGCGAGAACACGTCCACGCTGAACCGCCTGTACGCGGGCTCCGGCGGCGGGTCGCCCGAAGTGTCCGGGGAAGGGTCGATCACCAGTGCGGAATCGATCCCGCCAAACCTGACCCGGAACGAGACGACGCTGATACCGATGGCGTTCGCCTCCGCCTGATCGAATTGGATCGTGATCTGCCCGCCAAAAGCCGCTGAAGTGAATCGCTTGACGATCGGCACGTCCAGGCTGGCGACGGGAACGGTCAAGGTGGCAAATCCCGCTGACACGGTTTCATCGACACCACGATCACTCCATATGAGAAACGCGGCAAATGCGAGAGAAAGCGCCGTGGCGAGGAGTATCAGCAACGCGGCGCGGGCGAATAACGCCTGTTCCGGCACGGGGTCTTTTCGGCCCAGATGCTCGGCCCCGGTCATGGTAAATCGTGGCGCAAGCACCGACTCGCCATAGGCGCGCCACTCCGCAAAACCGCAACGAAGGCAGTAAAGGCGGTTAGATTCCGCGCCCAGGCCGCAGTTGCGGCACACCTTGTCCGTCGACAGGTCGGTATCCGGCTGGAGCATCGCGCCGGATATTCCCCGCGCCGTGAGCTGCTCAAACGGGGGGTCATCGTCGTCACCGATCTCAAATCGCTGCATCACAGGTTCGTCCGATGCGGAACTGACTGATACAGAACCTGTCGATACAAAGCCCGCCGGGGAGGAGCCTCCAGAGCTTCTTGATGCCCCGGGACCGATGCGGGACAGCTCCCGGCCCAACTCGGACGCCGTGACGTAACGGTCCGCCGGGTTCTTCGCCATGCAGCGTTCAACGATGCGCGCCAGGACGGGGGCAACCCTGCCCGCCCGGGTTGCCAGCGGTGCGGGGACGGCGTCCAGGTGCATGCGCATCACGGCCATCGCTGACTCCGCCTTGAACGGCGGCGAGCCGGTGAGCATGTGATACATGACGCAGCCGAGGCTGTAGATGTCAGACCGCTCGTCCGATGACTTGCCGTCAACCTGTTCAGGGGACATGTAGTGCGGGGTGCCGAGGCGAGCCCCGGTGCGCGTTAGCGCGGTGAGGTCACGTGCATGTGCGATGCCAAAGTCGGTCAGTTGCGCGACGCCATCGGTGGTCAACAACACGTTCTGCGGCTTGATGTCACGGTGGATGATCCCGGCGCGGTGCGCTGCCTCAAGGCCCGCTGCGATGTCCGCCGCCACCTGTACGACGCGCTGCTCGGACATCAAGGGTCCGTCATCTATGAGGGAATCAAGGCTCCGCCACAGGTACTCCATCGCGATGTACGGCGTCCCGTTTTCTTCGCCGATATCCAGGACCCTGACAATGTTCGGGTGGGCGAGGGACGCGGCGAGACGCGCTTCCCTTTCGAGCCGTTTCCGATGCGATGGATCGGAAGCGAGGTGAGGGTCCAGGACCTTAAGCGCTCTTAACTCCCCGTTCCGCGTGTCCGTCACCCGGTATACAGTCGCCTGTGCGCCGGAGGCTACCCGGCTCAACAGCCGGTAGGGGCCGATCATCCCATCAACCATGGCAGCCGCCCCCGGTTTCGCCGGTGCCAGCGGTGCCAGCAGTGCGAACGTGGGCGCGCGCGTACGACGCGGAGAGCGTCAGCTTTTCGCGTCGTACCATTCCCGGCGCCTGGCGTCTTGCGCCTTTCAACCAAAACACTTTCGTTCGTAAGGCTACGGTTCACCTTCGTTCGAAACATCGGTACATTCGCCGTGCGCATGTGAGCACACACCCGTCTGCGCAACCCATGGACAGGGAACGGATGGTCTACGTCGCGCCACCCTCCCGATCCACGGTGGCCGACGGGCGGCCGTTTAGAACGTTCTGGACCTGTCCGCACGTGTTTGCACACGGGAGATGTCTGAATATGTATTCCCAGCCGGGGTCTGGCTTGATGCCGAAAACGTTCCTGGGAGCGCTCGTGGCATTCGTGGCCGTGATCGGCCTGGCATGCGGCGGCGAGCCGGACCTGCTGGCGGTGGAGAACCGCACCGATGGGCCTGTGATTGTTGAGATCATCGAGGTGCCCAATGAACGGCCCCTGGAATCCGGGCCGGCGAGGTCCGCAGAGGTACCGTTCGACACGATGTACGAGACGGAGCTGGTGGAGATAACCGGCGGAACAAGCGCTCGAATTCGCATCACCGGCCCGGACGGCGCCATGTTGTGCGAGCACGTCGCCACTGGAAGCGAGCCCGCGCCGAGGCTCATCGTGCTGGCGGACGGTTGCTCGATCGAGACCGACGCGCCTTGATAGCCGTTCGCGCAAACGTCTGCCCCGATACTGGAGGGTTTCAACGGGTTGAACCGCTACGCCCCCGGACGTTAACGAGTCGGCGCGGGCAGGTGATCCGTGTTCAGGGGAACAACCCGCTTATCTCTTTATTGACGGCTGCCGCGAAAACGTCGGCCTCGGCGAGCAGTGTCCTGCTGCTCTGAAGCAGGACGTTCGCGTCTCCCGGCCTGGGGATAAATCTATCGACCTCGCGGTCCAGTTCCTCAAACGCTTCCACAGCTACTGCGAAGCCTTCAGCGGTCTTATCCAGCACCTTAACAACGAGTTCGTAGTGGGAGCGAAATTCGATGGGCGGTTCCAACAATCCCCAGCGATCCTGGAGAGCGTTGGCCTCATCAGCGGCAGCTCTCAACTCTTGAAGTCGATTACTTATCTCCGGAGCGGTTGAACGCTCCCATATATCGATCGTTGTCGGTCCGGTACCGAGATTGGCCAGGTTCGTCGCATGGTCCGAGATCAGCTCCCGGTACACGTCTACATATTCTTCGCCGGACGACCCGGAGCATGCCGTGATAAATACGGCGCCGGCCAGGAGAAATGAAAGGAGAAATCTCCCGGGCGTCCGTGACGCAAAAGCATCGAAATAGCGCTTCGCGCGTTGCCTGTTCACACCCGGGGCTGTTGTGAACAAGAAGGTCATGCGCGTAGCGCTCTCGCCCGGCACGGCGCGTGGCCGTTTATTCCGCCCACCGGGTTGGCCCTGCTGCGCTCCCTCGCGGCCGCGGGGCAGGCGCTGATGAGTGACATCG
>JADFRU010000239.1:0-3682 GCA_022561115.1 Chloroflexota bacterium
TCCCGTGCGGAGCGATGTCCAGGTCGTTTGCCTGCGCAAGCGCGGCGACCTTCATAAACTCCGTGATTCCTCCCAGTACCAGCGCGTCCGGCTGAAGGATGTCGACGGACCGGTGATTGATCATGTCCCGGAAGCCGTAGCGCGTGTACTCGTTCTCCCCGGCTGCGATCGGGATGCTGGTGGCGCGGGTGATCTCCGCCTGTCCTATGTAATCGTCGGGCTCAACCGGCTCCTCGAACCAGAACAGATCGTACTTCTCGGCCTTCCGGGCGAACTCGATCGCCTGGTAGTGCCGGTAAGCGTTGTTGGCGTCCACCATGAGCCGGACGTCCGGGCCAACGGCTTCCCGCGCCACGCGGACCCGTTCCACGTCCTCGTTGATCGAAAGTGCCCCCACCTTCATCTTGACGGCGCGCACGCCGAGCTCGACGTTGTGCTCCATCTCTTCCGCCAGCTCTTTGAGGCCCTTGCCCTCTTCGTAGTAGCCGCCCGCGATGTAGGTATCAATCTTGTTGGTGAAGCCGCCGAGCAGCTTGTAGAGCGGCAACCCGGCGATCTTGCCCTTGATGTCCCACAGTGCCATGTCGATGCCGCCCAGGACGCGGGTGGTGATGCCGCGCCGCCCGACGAGCTTGGGCCGCCACATCTCGTGCCAGTGGCGTTCATTGTCCAGCGGGTCCTTGCCGATCAGTATCTCTTTGAAATGGTTGACGATGGATACCGTGACCTCCGGCGACACCTGGTCACCGCCGGCGAGTCCGATCCCCGTGACGCCCTCGTCGGTCTCGATGATTACCGGCCGGATGCCCGAGTGCGTGTACGTGTACAAACCGTTCGTGATCGGCTTCTCACGCGGCCAGCTGTAGACCTCCATGCGGACGTCGGTGATCTTCATGCGTCAGGGCTCCTTGAACGGGTTGTGAACCAGGGTGGTCAGGGTGGTTTGGCGGCAAGGCCGACGGAGTCTAGCACCGGCGCGATAGGCCAGGGTCACGAGACGCCGTAGGGGCGGCAGCGGCCCGCACGGGGGCGCGTCGCGATGAGATTCTCGGAACGACAAACGGCCGGCACCCCTGCCCCCATAGACGCGGGTCAGCAAGCCTGTCCCAAAATCCCTTTCCCAGCGGAAGAGGATTGAGGTGAGGGAGAAGTCCAATCGTGCAACGGCGTTGGATGGCGTCTTCTGAGACAGGCCCCGGCATCGGCCCATACGGGAAGTGCCCCCGAGGCGCATGTCGCGATGAGATTCCCGGAACGACAAACGGCCGGTATCCCGTGTCCCCGCACAGGTGGGTCAGCGAGCCTGTCTCAAAATCCCCTCTCCCAGCGGGAGAGGACTGAGGTGAGGGAGAAGTCTCCCATTTGCGGCAGCGCTGGTGATGTCTTCTGGGACAGGTTCGGCTGTCCGCCCCCGGGTCGATACCAATCGAACCCTGCGCGCTTTGCCGCAGCGATATTAACGGCCGCTATACGTCATCCCGCTCCTTCCGCAAAATGATCAGGATCACCCGGCCCGGCGTAACCCATCCTCCTGGAGGACAAAACTGGGAGCGGAAGTGACGTAACGCGCTCCCCGGCGTCAGGAGTCCGGTATCCTCTTGCAAACCGGCAACCCGATGTGAGGTGGTGTCAGATGGCGGAGTTCAAGCCCAACACTCTGTACTACGGCGATAATCTGACCGTTCTGCGCGACTTCCCGGCGGAGTGCGTGGACCTGATCTACCTGGACCCGCCGTTCAACTCCAACCGGAACTACAACGTGCTGTTCCGGGAGTCGAAGGGGACCGAGTCAGAGGCGCAGATACAGGCCTTCGAGGACACCTGGCACTGGGGCATGGAAGGCTCCACCACCTGGGACGTGTACACCGAGATCGTCTCAAAACAGGACGACGTCGGAAAGATGCTCCAGGCCTTCGTCTCGGCGCTGGGCCACAACGACGTGACCGCCTATCTGACGATGATGGCCCCACGCCTGGTCGAGTTACGGCGTGTGCTGAAGCCGGCCGGCTCTATCTACCTGCACTGCGACCCGACGGCGTCGCACTACCTGAAGGTGCTTATGGACGCCGTATTTGGGGCGGCCAACTTTGTGAACGAGATCGTTTGGAAACGCCAGACCTCTCACAACGATGCCCGTCAAGGCGCGAAACACTTCGGCAGGCTGCACGACGTGCTGCTGTTCTATTCCAAATCCCGAGATCGCAATTGGGAACAGCAGTATCGGCCGTATGACGAGGAGTACGTCGAAAAATTCTATCGGCATGTGGAACCGGGAACGGGCCGTCACTATACGTTGAGCGATATCACGGCTCCGGGAGGCGGGAATCCGGCCAAGGGTAATCCGCATTACGAATTTTTGGGAGTGGAGCGTTGGTGGCGGTTTAGTGAGTCGCGTATGAAAGAGCTTTTCGACGAAGGCAGGATCATCCAAACGAGACCAGGTGCCGTACCTCGTCAGAAACGGTACCTTGATGAGATGCCGGGTATGCCGATCGGCAGCGTCTGGGAGGACGTAAAGCCGGTACAGGCACAAGGATCAGAGCGCCTCGGTTATCCGACCCAGAAACCCGAGGCGCTTCTCGAACGAGTCATCAGAACCTCCTCGAACGAAGGTGACGTGGTGCTCGACCCGTTCTGCGGGTGCGGGACGGCGGTTGCAGCGGCGCATGGTCTCGGCCGGAACTGGATTGGCATAGACATAACTTACCTCGCTGTCGATCTGATGAAAAATCGACTGATGACCACCTTCCCGGGCGACTTCAAGAAGGGCATCCACGTTGACGGCGAACCGGCCGACGAGGCGGCGGCGCTTGCGCTCGCCGAGCGTGACAAGTACCAGTTCCAGTTCTGGGCCGTGGCGAAACTGGGCGGCACGGCGCGCGGCGGCGAGAACAGGAAGGGCGCAGACCAGGGCGTCGACGGCGTCGTCGGCTTCCCGGACGTGGACCCGGATAAATCCGGCAAATCCGCCATCGAGTGGCGGCAGGTGATCGTCTCGGTCAAGGGCGGCGCCACCGGACCGGCCCACGTCCGGGACCTGATCGGGACGGTCGAAAGCCAGGGCGGCGCCATCGGCGTGCTGGTGACGGTGCATCAGCCAACGAAAGCGATGGTAGAAGCGGCCGCGGAAGCGGGCGTGTTCATGCCCATAGCGGGCGATAAGTCGTACCCGAAGATTCAGCTCATTACCGCAGGCGACATCGTGCACGGCAAGACGATCAACATGCCGTCCCGCGGCGGATTGCCACAGTATCAGCCCGCCCCACGGGCCAGGCGCGGCCGGCAAACGGCGTTGGATGTGTAATCACCGGCCTTCCGCCGGCACATTCTAGGGGCGGCTGGCGATCCGCCCTGCGCCCGTCCTTCGAGAGCCTCAGGAAGCGGACGCAACAAGTGTGACCGGTAACGCTGTCCGGGCGTGGAATCTTATGTTTGCAAGTCACTTAACCCGCATGCTTCCAACCCGGAAACACACAGGTACCCACGCATGACCTCCATACATCAGGGCAGCCCCCTCACCATCACCGTCGACGAAAACGTAGAGATGACGACGCGTGACGGCGTTGTCCTGCGTGCGGACGTGTACCGCCCGGACGATGGCAAGCCGTACCCCGTCCTCCTCTGCCGCACGCCATACGACAAGCTGCGCGGCCAGTACACGCGCGTCGCCCGATCCCTTGCC
>JADFRU010000240.1:0-3673 GCA_022561115.1 Chloroflexota bacterium
TCCCCAACACTGGCCATTCCCGGCTCTCCGGACCGGGGAATGTGGCCGCGCCCGGGCCCGGTTGCGAGCACGGACAGGCTTATCGCACCAGGTCGTTACGAACGGCGTATGCGGCGGCCTCCGTCCGGTTGCTCGCGCCGGTCTTGCCCAGGATGTTCTTGACGTGGTTGGCCACGGTATTCGCCGTGATGTACAGCTCTTCGCCGATCTCAAGATTGGACCGGCCCTTCGAAAGCAGCCGAAGGACATCGACCTCCCGTTCGGACAGGCCCGCTGGATAGCTGGCCCGGATCGAGGGCTCCGGCCCGATTTCCTTCAGCGCCTCGTCGATTCGATGTACAACTGAACGCATCCCCAGCCCGGTTGCGGTCGCGCCCGCATCCTCCAGCAGATGACGAGCCTGGTCCCGATCACCCTGCTCCGCGCGCCTTGAAAGCATCTGCGCGTATGCCAGCTCCGCGTGCGCCACCTGCGGTAGTGAGCTCATCTTCCGGGCCATATCCAGCGCATCTATGAAGTGGCGTTCGGCGTCGGCCCACCGTTCCATGGTCGCCGCCAGGGAACCCATGTACCGGGAGACTGGCCCCAGGTAGACGTGTCCGATCCCGAGAGCGATGTTCCGGCCCTCGTAGGGGCGCAACAGCCCGTACAGGACCGCCGCCCTCTCCCGGTCACCTAGATAGGCGCACACGTCCGCCATATTGACGATGGTGGTGGTGAACAACCCATCGCGCTCGATCGACGAGAAATCATCATCAGCCAGGCGCTCGAACTCCTGGCGCGCCTCGTCACGCATATCCAGTTCCGCGTACAGAAGGGCCAGTCCGGGACGCCACACCCCGGACGGGTTGAGCTTCAAGAACAACTCCAGGGCCGGCCTGACCTCATCAAGACGGCCCTGTTCACGTCGAAGCGCAAACATCATCCCGCCATGCGCACCGGCGAAATCCATCCCGCTCATACCTCTTCCAGACTCAAGGAGCGAATCCGAGAGCCGTTCCGCTTCATCAAAGTGCCCGAGACGAAACGAAGTCCCAAAATCGACGCTCTTCAGATTGAACTGCCATATAGCGACTCGTGACTTCTTGACCTTCGCTCTCCACGACTCCATGACCGCGTTCAGAAGGTCGATATCACCCAGCTCAAGGGCGTCGTTGATAAGCCATGCCTCGGCCTCTTCCACCATGTCCAAGCGGCCGAGGTTCTCACAGATACCGATCGCCTCCTTCGCTATTTCGACACGCTCGTGAATATCGGATGGGTCGTGACGAGTCGGAAGCCGTGACCAGAGCGTTATGGCAAGTGTCCTGGCGTCTCCGATGCGGCGCGCCATTGAGATAGCGCGCCGTCCGGTCTTCAGCGCCTGTTCAAAGTCGCCGGCGTAGTTGTACGCCCTGCCCAACGATCCGAGGAGCCTTGCCTTGAGTTCAGAGTCCCCGATATTCAGCTGAATTAACGCGTCACTTAGCAATTCAACGGCCGGTGATCCGTCGTAACCGGGATACCATCCGGCCGTCTCGAACTCGATCGCCGCCTCGGCCTGCAGATCTACCGCGCCGATGAGTTTTGCGATGCCGACAACAGCGGCGTGGGTTTCCCGCGCCTCGGTAATCTCTCCCGCCAGCATCTGGGCGCGGCCGAGCGACTCCATAAGCTCACACCGTCTGCGATCGTCAGTCCCCTCAGACAACTGGAGCGCCTGGAGCGCCATCCCGTAAAGTCGGATCGCCTCTTCGGACGCAACCATCTCAACAGCGCGGTCCCCTGCCCGTCCTGCGTAGTGGACCGCTTTCTCCGGATTGCCGCCCTTCGCCGCCTCGAGGAAATGGTGAGCCAGCTGAGACAGGTGTGGGTCCAGGTTCGCCGCTTGCAGACTCTCGATGGTCTCACCCGCCAGCCGGTGCAGCCTGACGCGCTCCGGCGTGGTTAGCTCGTCGTAAAGGGTGTCCCGGATCAATGAATGAGTGAACTGGTACGACGCGAACGCCCCTGCGTTCCGCTCGATGATCCTCGCCCGCAACGCCTCTTCAAGCTCCGGAAGGATTTCCGCTTGCTCATCACCAGCCCGGCCGCCACCGGACTGTGAAATCGTCCCGGACAGGCCCGAGTAAAGACGGCGAGCCTCCTGGATAGTGAACTCCCTGCCCATGACGGACGCGACACGGAGGACGGTGTTCGCCACAACCGAAAGCCTGTCCAGCCTGCGGCCTATCGCTTCCCGAACGCCCTCGGGAATCCGGCCCCGGAGGATGGAATCCGCGTCGGCCGCACCTTCGGAAAGAGCCCCTTCATCCAGTAACAGGTTCACCATTTCGGTGACAAACAGCGGATTGCCCTCCGTCTGCATGTACAACGAATCAACCAGCCCTGAAGAAGGCTCGCGCCCCGACGCGAGTGCGATGATCTGGCCGACCTCCGCAGGCTCCAGCCCGCGCAGCGTCATGCGGAAGAAGTGCTGCTGGCGATTTAACTCTGCAAGGGTCCGGCCGAGCGGGTGCCGCCGATTCAACTCAACGTCCCGGTACGTTCCGATCAACAGCACCGGCGACTCCGCCAGCTCCTGCACTATGAACTCAAGGAGCAGTAGCGATGGCCGGTCTGCCCAGTGGAGATCCTCAAGGATGAGGATCATCGGTGCGGCTTCCGACGCGCGGGAGAGGAACTGGGCAACCGACCTGAATAGCCTGAACCGGGCGGCCTCCGGGGTGTGCGATGTCGATGGCCGCTCCAGGCCGGGCAGCAGGTCGTGAAGTTCCGGCACCATTTCGGCGATGTCCGAAGCTCCCTCCCCCATCTCCTCCCGAAGCCTGTCTGGAGCGCTGGCGGACGCGTAGGCGCGGATCACCTGCACCCACGGCCAGTACGGCAACGCCCCTTCCGACTCGTAACACCGGCCCCAGTACACCCGCACGTCCCCGAAGTCAGCCGTTAGCCGGTCAGACAGCCGTTGGACGACGCCGGTTTTACCGATCCCGGGTTCCCCCGCCAGCATCACGACGCGTCCAGCGCCGGACCGCACCTCTCCGAAAGCGTCGTAAAGCGCCTGGAGTTCTTTCTCCCTGCCGACAAAGACGGTGCGCCGGGGTTGCCCCGCCTGCGCCGCGCCGGTATCCCGGTCCGTGTCCGGGCTGGAGATCGTCGCTTCGCTCGCGTTTGAATCCGCCAGCCTGAGACCGCCGCCGCGTCCCCTGGCGCTATCGATCTCGTACCCGCGTTTTCGCAGCTCTGCCACGTCACGCAGGACCGTCCGGACCGTTACGCCAAGGTGGGACGCAATGTCCGATACCGGCACGGCCGACGGATGATCCTCCAGGTAACGGACCAGTTCCTGCTGACGGGACTTAACGGGCATCGCTCGGGTCAGTCTGAATTAGTGACATTTGATTCGACTCGGGGCGCATATCATGACATGCGTTGCATCGGAACTCCGTCCGGACGCGCCCGGCCGGACGTGCCGGGCCGGGTGATCTCTGTCACGGATCACCCTCAGGCGACGGGCTCCGTGCGCTCCCCTGCTAATTTCTCAACAGGGCAGAATGTCGGGCTCGGACGATGACACATCACCCTCACCCTGGCCGGCTCCCACCAAGGAGGGAGTTTCCCGGTCAGCGTCTACGTGCGTCGTCCTCGTATTTCCGGCGTGGGTTCGCGTGCCTGTGCCGCATAGCACTCA
>JADFRU010000241.1:0-3669 GCA_022561115.1 Chloroflexota bacterium
CCACCGTGTATCCGATTGTAGGACAAGCCGCACCACCGGGCCAATCGCAAAACCACGCCCCACGGATCACCGTCGCGAGGCGATCTGGCCCCCGCTGCGCCTCCGGCAATCTACCGAGGAATACGAGAACTGTGATCAACAAGATTGACCGATAAACAGGAGACCGGCACGACGGATAACGTCGCCCACGAAGAAAGCCCGGCTTCTTCCGGACCGCCTGATGATGCGACCCTGCCTGACGATGTGACCCTGGCGGAGATAGAGTCCTTTGCTGTGGAGGTGGTAGCCGCAGCCGGTGAACTCGTCTCCGGTCGGTTTGGCGGCGTCATGGACGTCGAGTCGAAGGACGGTAACGGCGCAAACCCGGTCTCGGACGTCGATCGCGCCAGCCAGGCGTTGATGAGCGAGATGGTCGGCAGACGCTTCCCCGGTCATATGGTCCTCGGCGAAGAGGACGCTCCCAAAGACGAGCCGCCCGCCGGTGACTACATCTGGTGCGTAGACCCGATCGACGGCACGACCAACTACGTCAACGGTCACCCGCTGTACGCGGTCTCCGTGGGCGTCCTGTACCGGGGAGAACCGGTCGTAGCGGCGGTCTGGATACCGTGGCCGGTCGAAGGCGGGAACGAGATATATCGCGCACGGAAGGGCGGCGGCGCCTGGATAGGCGACCGGCGGCTCAGTGTTAAAAAACCGTCGCCGGACGAGGAGTCGAAGCCGAAGCGCGGATGGCTCTCGACGCTCCCGGGAAGCCTCCCGCACATGTTCAAGGTCGATTCCGGGATGCGCGGCAATTTTGGTGAGCCGCGGACCACGGGCAGCGCCGTATATGAGCTGGCGATGGTCGCCCGGGGCGTCCTGCAGTACGCGCTGACCGGGGCCGTTTTCTCTTGGGACCTGGCCGCCGGAATCCTGCTTGTTTCCGAGGCCGGGGGGATCGTCCTCACCCCGGCCGGCCCGCACGACCGCGTCGCAGGCGACTGGTCCATGTTCTCCAATTTTGCGTCCGGGTTCGATAACACTCAGGAGACGACGAGGCAGATTCGAGGCCGCCGCCGAGTTGTCCTGGTTGGAGCCCCGGAGGTCGTGTGGTTCGTATCGCAGCACGTGAAACCGAGACGCCACGGTCCGTTGCGCCGGTTGCGGCGACGATTACTTCGAGCGTTCCGCTGATTTGCGGGCCGTTAGCGCCGGATCAGCATCTCTCCGCCGTCGACGAGCAGGACCTGTCCCCGGATCATCCGCGCGTCGTCGCTGCACAGGAACGCCACCACCTTTGCCACGTCCTCGCGGGTGACGACGCGGCCCGCCGGTGTGGGGCGCTCGACCATGTCGTGTGCGGGCGATTCTTCCGGGAAAGCGTCCACGGCGTCCGTTCGTACGAAGCTGGCGGAAACCGCGTTAACGGAGATGCCGCGCTGCGACAACTCGATGGCAAGGTAACGGGTGAGCGACTCCAGCGCCGCTTTAGACACACCGACTACAAAGTAGTCCGGTAGTACCAGGGACGAGCCCGGGCTTGTCAGGTTGATGATCGTCCCACCGTCCGACATCAGGTCTGCCGCCGCGATCGAGCATTGCCACGGCGCACGGGCGTTGATGTTCATCGTCCAGTCCCAGTGCCGCTCTTCAAGCTCGGCGGCCGGGCGCATCACCCCGGAAGCGGCGTTGTTCACCAGGATGTCAAGACGGCCGAACTCAGATCTGACCTTCTCAAACAACGCCGTGATGGCGTCCGGGTCGCCGAGAGGCGCCCGTACCCTGAGACATCGCACGCCGAGACTGCAGACGGCCTCTTCCGTTTCCCGCGCGGCGTCGTGATTCCGCAGGTAGTTGAAGGCGATGTCGGCCCCGCGTCGTGCGAGCTCCAGCACGATCGCTTTGCCGATGCCGCGTGAGCCGCCGGTGACCAGCGCAACCTTGCCCGAAAGCTCACCAGATTCAGACGCCATCTCGGTCAGGCACTCCCCCTTGTGATTCAGGCTGATCCGGCGCGTTGTCCAGGCGTCAGTTGGAGCCCGAGATCGCCATTCCGCCGTCGGTCCGCAGGATTATGCCGGTTATGTACCGCGTGTCATCCTGCGCGAGAAACTCCGCCGCAACCGCGACCTCGTCCGGAACCCCGAAACGACTCATGGGGATCCAGGTCATGATCCTGTCCTTGGTTTTCTGCGGCAGTCCGTCAACCGTCGCCGTCTCGATATACCCGGGTGCGATGGCGTTCACCGTGATGTTCCGGGATGAAAGTTCTTTCGCCAGCGAGTAGGTCAGCGAGTGAATTGCGCCCTTGGAGGCGGAGTAGTTGGCCTGGCCGGCGTTGCCGCTGATCCCGACCACGGAAGAGATGTTGATGATGCGGCCCCAGCGCGCCCGCACCATCCCCGGCACGGCGCGGTGGCAACAGTAGTAGGTGCCGTTGAGGTTGGTCTGGATGACACGATCCCAGGCGTTGTCCTTCATACGCAGGATCAGGGCGTCATCAATGATCCCCGCGTTGTTCACCAGTATCTGGACCGGGCCAAACGCCTCTTCCGCGATAGCGAACATCGCATCCACCTGTTCACGCTCGGCGACGCTGCACTGGACCGAGATCGCCTCTCCGCCCCCGGCCTTGATGGTTTCAACCACCTCTTCTGCGTCATCCGGGTGCGTGTTGTAGTTCACGGCGATGCGGTGGCCCATACGCGCCAGGCGGATGGCGATGGCCCTGCCGATCCCGCGCGATGCTCCGGTGATAAGTGTGCTGCGCGGCTCTTCAGGCAACGGCGGGATCCTGTTCTGATGCTATGGGTTGACCGGTCCGCGAAGCCGTTTCAACTCCGCTTCGGCCAGCTCTACGTAATTTAAGGAGACGGTTTTACAGGCCGTCTGGATAGCGTGGCATACCGCCGCCGCCTGCGCCTTGCCGTGACCCACCACCGCCACCCCTTTCACGCCAAACAGCGGACCGCCGCCGTACGCCTCCGGGAGGTTGGTCACTTCGTGTATGCGTCGGCATATCTCATCAAGCTCTTGTTCCGGGACTCGACCGGCCATCTTCTCGCCGATGTACGCGGAGAGCGTTTCCCCGATCCCCTCCGTCAACTTCATCACGACATTACCGACAAATCCGTCGCACACGACAACCTCGGCACGGCCGTACGGGATGTCGTTCGCCTCCAGATTGCCGATGAAGTTGAGGCCGCTGGCCTCGAGGAGCGCGGTTGCTTCCTTTACCTGCGAGTTGCCCTTGCCTGCTTCAGAGCCGACGCTCAACAGGGCAACGCGCGGATTTTTAGCGCCGAACACGACCTGGGAGAAGATGGCGCCCAGCACGGCGTAGTCAGCAAGCTGTTGCGGCTTGCAGTCCAGGTTGGCCCCGATGTCCATGACGATCGTGTCCGGGGCAAGGCCGTAAAGCGGGCCGCCAAGCGCGGCGCGTTCGATACCCTCAAAGGTGCCGAACACGACCGTCGCAGCCGCTATCGTGGCGCCGGTCGAGCCCATGCTCACGAGCGCCTTCGCGCGACCGTGCCGAACGGCGCTGGCGGCGCGGAAGATCGAGGCGTTCCGTTTCGTCATGTACGCCGTGGCCGGGGCCTCTCCCTCCTCGACCACGCCCTCGGACGGCTCGGTCGAGTTCGGCAGGCCGTTAACATCATGTTTGGCCAGCTCAGCGTCTACCGG
>JADFRU010000242.1:0-3654 GCA_022561115.1 Chloroflexota bacterium
AGCTGCACGGGGATGGGATATTTGCCGGTGAAACAACCGTTGCAGAAGGTTCCGGGCTCGGCCTGAACCGCCTTTCGCAACCCTTCCACGCTCAGGTAACCGAGTGAATCAGCCCCGATCACGTCCTTGATCTCGTCCACCGTTTTCCGGGCCGCTATCAACTCGCCCAATGTGGCCATATCCACGCCAAAATGGCATGTGGAAATGATGGGCGGCGATGCTATGCGGACATGGATCTCGGCGGCGCCAGCGTTTCGGAGAAGCTTCACGACGCGGGATTTAGTCGTGCCTCGGACGATGCTGTCCTCCACCACTACGAGGCGTTTCCCGGCGATCACGTCCGGCAACGCATTGAACTTCATCCCGACGCCGATGTCCCGCATCCGTTGACTTGGCTGGATAAAGGTGCGGCCCACGTACCGGTTGCGCACCAGCCCTTCCCCGTACGGGATGCCGATCTCGTTCGCATAACCAACAGCGTGGGGGATCGCCGAGTCCGGCACCCCGATCACCATGTCTGCCTCGGCCGGTTGCTCCCTGGCCAGTTGAGCGCCCATCTCGGCCCGGGTCGACTGGTTCAATTTTCCGTTCAAGATGCTGTCCGGCCGGGCGAAGTAGATGTGCTCGAAAATGCACATCGCATGCTTCTCGCGGGCGCCCGCCCAGATGAAAGATTTCAGGCCCGACTCGTCAATCACAACCGTTTCCCCGGGGACAAGTTCCCTGATGAACTCACCGCCGACGTGATCGATAGCGCAGCTTTCCGACGCCAGGATGTAACCATCGCCAAATTTGCCGATGCACAGGGGGCGGATTCCCAGGGGATCACGAACGCCGACGAGCTGGTCCTTCGTCATGATCACCAGTGAATATGCGCCGCTGAGGCGTCGCATGCAGTACGCCGATCGCTCTTCCCACGTGGTGGCCGGCGCCTTGGCGTACATCTCGGCGATCACTTCGGAGTCGGAGGTGCCGGTGAAGGTGGAGCCCCACTCCTCAAGCTCCGTCCGCAGAGGCCTGGCGTTGATCACATTGCCGTTGTGGCCCAGCGCGATGGTGAAGCCGTTTTCACCGTGGGCGATGATCGGCTGCGCATTGGATCGCTTCGGCGCGCCGGTGGTCGAGTACCGGGTATGACCGATCGCAATGTGCCCGGTCAGGCGGTCCAAATCTTCCTCACGGAACGCCTGCGCCACCAGTCCCATTGCGGTGTGCAGCACCATGTTGCGGCCGTCCGCCGCCGCGATGCCTGCCGACTCCTGGCCCCGATGTTGCAACGCAAACAGGCCGAAATAGGCGACATTGGCGACATCGTCGCCGGGTGAGAATACACCGACGACGCCACAGGCTTCACGGGGCCTGTCGCTGTCAAGCGTGATGGGCCAGGGGGTATGCGGCAATAGACCTTGCGGTGGCCTCGTCCCGTCCGGCCGCCGCAGTGCGGGGCTTACGGGAATCAAGTCGGTTCGGGTCGCTATGACGCGGACTATGGTACCCCCGCAGGGCTTTCCGCGGGTAGCCGGGTTTTTCCGGGGGTCCGGGTCCAGATCATTTTCCGACCGCTTCAAGATCGGCCGGGCGGCTCGAGCCAGAACAGGAATTCAGCGTTCCCGGCGTCTCCCAGGATCGGTGACCTGACCAGTCCCCTGATCCGGATCCCGTTCGCGGTCAACCACGCCACGAAGCGTCCGATGAGGCGCGCCCTGAGCGCGGGGTCACGTATCACGCCGCCGCGCGGCACCTCATCACGCCGGGCTTCGAACTGCGGCTTGAACAGCACTATGGCCCGGCCGCGCCTGAATCGCCCATCCGGGGATTGGCCCTGCGGGGGCTGGCCTTGCGGGGACTGTGCGCCGGGTAACTGCCCCCGGGGCGGCAGGTGAAGAAACGCCTGTGGCAGGACGACGCGCAGCGAGATGAACGACACGTCCGCAACGACGAGATCGACCTCGCCCGTGAGTTCAACGGGGAGTTCAAACGGGTCACGTGCGTTGACGCCCTCCATCGAGACAACGCGGTCGTCGGCAACCAGCCGGGAGTGGAGTTGCCCGTGACCGACGTCAACCGCGTAAACGCGTCGCGCGCCGCGCTGGAGCAAGCAGTCGGTGAAGCCGCCGGTCGAGGCTCCAACGTCCAGAACGGTAATGCCCGCCGGGTCGACCCCGAACCGGTCCAGCGCATACGCCAGTTTTTCCCCACCGCGCGATACGTAGGGGCGGCGGGGTCTAATGGCGATCTCCTGATCGTGCCGGACCTGCTGGCCCGGAGTTGGGCGGCCCTGCCTGCCGGGCAGGGAAACGTCACCCGCCATCACAAGCGCCTGCGCTTCTTCGACTGTGACGGCAAACCCGTTTTCGACCATCAACAGGTCCAGCCGGAGACGCCTGCGCGGGCTCATACCGCTCGCCCGGCCACGATCATGGCGGCTGAAAACAGGAAAAACACAGCGTCGCCAGGTTCCTTTCGGTGACGCCGGATGCCGGGAGCGCGCCGCTGAACTGCTGGCCGGCGTCTCGTCCCCGCGTGTGTGAAAGGCATCGTGTCCGGTATCATCCGATCGATGGAAAGCGCTCCTACTGCAGACCGCCGCCACGGCTCGCTGGCGGCCATCGTCTACGGACTGCTCCGGTCCATGCGCCCGAGACAGGCCCCGAAAAACGGCCTGGTACTCGTCGCGCTTTTCTTCACCGTCAACAAGTGGTGGGACCCGGACCAGATCGCCGGCATGGCCCGCCTTATCGCGACCAGCGCCGTCGCAACGTTGATCTTCATCATCGTGAGCGGCGTCGTCTATATCGTCAACGACCTGTTCGACGTGGAACGTGATCGCGCTCACCCGCGGAAGCAATTCCGGCCCATAGCGTCAGGAATCGTCCCGACAGGCGCGGCCTGGACCACGGCCGTTGTCCTTTTGATCGGTTCGATCACCGCTGCGTTCTTGCTGAACATGTCCTTCGGCTTGATCGTCCTGGGGTACTTCGCACTCTCCCAGGCCTACAACCTTGTCCTGAAAAACACCGTGATCCTTGACGTTGGGACCGTGGCGACCGGGTTCGTCCTTCGGGCGGTCGCGGGGTCGGTGGCGATAGATGGTTTCAAGTTCGGGACCGGCCCTGGCCACATCGAGCTGGACCTGACCATTTCGCCCTGGCTCTACGTTTGTACAGGTTCAGGCGCTCTCCTGATTGCGCTCATCAAGCGAAGGGCGGAACTCGTATCCGCCGGGTCAAACGCTGAGCGGCAGCGTCCAATCCTCGCGGAATACAGTGTCGAACTGATCGACCGCCTGGTGGGGGTGGTCGCCCCGACCGCCCTGATGGCGTACACGCTGTACTCGTTCAGCGGAAGTTTCCTGCCGAACGTGAACCTGCCGGAAAACAACTCGATGATGCTCACCGTCCCGTTCGTGGCGTACGGCCTGTTCCGTTACCTGTACCTGACGTACCGGAAAGGCATGGGCGAGTCGCCGGAAGAGCTGCTGCTCCGCGACCCGCCGCTGCTGGTGGCCATCGTACTGTGGCTCGGGACCGCCGCCGTTGTACTCGGCTTTAACTGACGCGCAGCGCCCGAAAACGCCCCCGCAAGCCGCCCGGAAAGGGTACGCTTCCCTCGCTTCGCTCGGACGGCAGCGGCCCGTCTCCGGGCGGGTCACTA
>JADFRU010000243.1:0-3646 GCA_022561115.1 Chloroflexota bacterium
ATCAGGTTCAAAAGGCTTGATCACGAAATCACGCGACGCGGGCTTCACCGCCTCGGTTACGATAGACTGCTGACCCATGGCGGTAACCATGGCAACCTTGGCATCTGGGTCAATCTTCCTGATCTCCTTGAGGGCGGTCAGGCCGTCCATGTCGGGCATGGTAATGTCCAACAGCACCATGTCCGGACGGCATTCTTTGTAAACCTCAACGGCCTGGGCGCCGGTATTGGCTTCCAAAACGTCGTATCCGCTCTGGGTCAACAACTTTCTGCAACGCATGCGCATAAACGCGGCGTCGTCCACTACCATGATTGTCGCCATTCCACTCTCTCCTATAGCTCTATAGATTCTCGTCCGGCGCTGGAGGACACGATATTCCCCGAATCCAGGTGCAATCGCAGGGTACGGCCATGGTTGCCTCCCGTGTCGGAGGATCCCAAAGTTATTCCCAAACCGGTCAAGGACTCTTTGACCGCGGCGATGTTGTTTTCACCGATCTTGAAGATGCTGCCCATGCCGGGCGCTAGTGACATCTGGGACCCTCCGGCGATCTTTACGGTCAACCTTGATTTTGATGCTCCGCTTCCAATCATCTTCCCTATCAAGGCGGGAACCCCTAGATCGGCGTGGGTGTTGGAACAAGTCCCCGTGTGATTGGTGCTGGAAGGCAGCATGATATGGGCCATGCCGCCGACTTTGGCCACCGGGTCGTAGGCACAAACACCGACGCATGACCCCAGCCCCAAACACACCAAGACCGCCTGAGGATCGCTGGTAACCTGAATCTCCCCTAACCCGACCACCACCGTATGCTCTACCGCGTTTCTCATGCCGTCGCGCAATGCTCCAATAAGATCCGCAATAGGTTGGGGCTAGGCATTACAACAAAGTTCCCATCGATATCCTCATCGGCGACACTGAAACTAGCCTCAACGATCAACGTTTCGTCCGACTCCCGCGAAAGATCGGCCAAAATGGCGGAGAGGATGGAGCCGGCCATGTCCATCATCACCGCCGGAGGAGACGGCAAAAGGTCCAGGCCACAGTGATCGGCCAGGGCGTTCAAGAAAAAAGAACCCATGATGTTCCCCATCTCGCCCAGGGCTGATGCCTCCAGTTCATCCAGGGTCTGGGTTGTACCGGGGGGTTCGCCCAACAGCAGGTCCACCAGACCCAACGCTACCGGCGGGGGGTAGATGAGAAACATGTGACCGTCGGCGCACCCGGTAACCGCCAGGTAAATACCGACGGTCATGGCATCCCTACCGCCGAACAGGTCGGGGATAGCGTTCACCGGTATTTTGCTGGCCTTGAGCCCGGTGACCTCCACGTCTTCTTCCAGCTCAGATGTTGAGTACACGAGGATGTCGGACCGCTCTTCTTTCTCGGCGTGATTCCTGGGGCCGTCCGGCAGGGGGCCGCCGCCACAGCACAGCGGTCCGCCCTGTGTCGGCACCGGCGCCTGCGGATCGTACAGAAACACATCCGGCCGCTCCTCGTCCGTCGGCGGCTCCGTGGACAGTACGCCCTGTTCGCTCGGCGAGTGCGCCCGGCCGTCGCTATGGAGGTAGTACCGGGTTCTCGCGGCGCGTGCGAGCGGCCACTCATTTTCATCTCGCCAGACGTTTTCACCCATTACGAAAATCTTGACCGGCGGCTCGTCGAGGATGCCGTTGTCCTCGCCCTTCAGCCAGTGGTCATACCAGCGCAGGGTGAGTTGGTCCAGGTTGAGACCGGACGCCGTGGCCTGGTGTGTGAAGTTCTCATCGCCGACGTAGCTCTGGCCGATCGTGGAGTGGCTCCACGGTCCGATGATCAATTTCTGGCCGTTGCGCGCCGATTCTGAACCGCCGTTCTCCCGCATGTTGACGTAGTTGCGCAGCGTCCCCATCAAAAAGATGTCGTACCAGCCGCCCAGGTTGTACGCCGGCGTCTCGATACTGTGGTGTTTGTCCTCGATACGGATGTGTGACCAGTACCCGTCGTCCTCCGGGTGGTTCAACCAGTCGAAGAAGTAGGGCGAGGTTTGTGTGCTCATGAACGGTTGCCGGTCAAGGGGCAGGGTCCAGAACGCCTCCTCGATGTTGTCCATCGTGCGTTCCAGTTCCGAGACGCGCTCTTCCGGCAGGCCAAGCTGATCGCCCAGGCGCTTCGCGTTCGATGCCGCCAGCCGTATGCCCCAGGACACGCTGAACCCGAGCTCGAACACGCCGCCCTGGTACGTCCACCCTTCGTGATAGTCGGACGCCGTGACCCGCGGGAAGATCGCCGTCAGGTGTGGCGGCTGTGCGGACGCGGCAAGCCACTGCGTAGCCCCCACGTATGAGGACCCGATCATGCCGATCTTACCGCTGCACCAGGGTTGTGACGCGATCCATTCAACCGTGTCGTACCCGTCGTCAGCCTCGTTGACGAAGGTGTCGAACGCGCCCCCGGACCGGAACCTGCCCCGCACGTCCTGGAGAACGACCGCGTATCCCTGCTCAACCGCCATGAGGACGTTCAGGCTCGGCGCGACGCGCTTGTCGTAGGGCGTGCGCTGGAGGATTACCGGGCACGGACCGTCGGTGGTCGGGCGGTACACGTCGGCGTAAAGGGTCACGCCGTCCCGCATATTAATGGCGGCGTCTAGCTCGATGATGGCCTCTGGTGTGACCATGCCGGTCGCTCCCTGAGAATATGGGGGGATGAGTCGTTTTTGCCTGCTGGCGGTGGCAACGCGCCGACAGGTTCCGTCGCGGTCAGCGGGCCAAAAGTTATCGTAGTCAGGCTGGCCCGGCAACCGTGAGGCCTCCCGGTCGGGTCCGGGAAAGCGATCGGGCGTACGCTTACTTCCCGGACCCGACCGGGAATTCCACCGGCCCGTCCCCCGGTGGATGGTCCATAAACCATCGGATCGCGGTCTCAAGCGCGTCCGGCGCCTCCACCGCGGGATCATCGCCGCAGTCCTCAAGTTCATAGAGGCGTGAGCCCGGCAGCCGGTTCATCAGCAGCACGGCATCCTCATGAGTCAGCCGCTTTGCCTGCCTGCCGCGGAGGATGAGCGTTGGGACGCCCGGGATGTCAGTCTCCGGGTGTGGCAGATTGGCGTCCACGAGCGCCAGCGCGCTCACCTTGCGCAGCCTCGTCGATACAAACGCCGCCCGGCACGACTGTCCGTATCCGACCACGAGCGCTGGAGCGCCCGCCTCGTCCAGCGCCGCCGCGCTCCAGTCACCGCCGCGCCTGTCTCCGGGAAGCGAGACCAGCAAGACCAGGAAGTCCGCCGAGAGCCGAACGGCGAGCGTGCGAAGCGGAGCGGGATCCACGTTCGCCGGGCCCAGGAGCACGATAGGGCGGTTTCCGCGCTCGCCCCATGACTCACAGGGAAGGGTTGATCCATTGTCCAGGTGCAGGGTTGCCGTGACTGCGTTCAACTTCGCCACCGTTCGTTCGCGTTTGAACCGGACTCGTCACCGTGCCCGGTAGCCGGTCGAGGAACCTCGATTCCTGGCGGGATCAATCGTAACGCCTCGCTGATCCGCTTATGCCGGCCATACCTCAGCCTGATCGCCGCAGTAACACAACCGCGTTTACCGGTGCGGCGGTACAATGCGCCAGCCTGACCGGACCGGTAAGTCTCCGAAGGCGCGCAACGACCGCGACG
>JADFRU010000244.1:0-3644 GCA_022561115.1 Chloroflexota bacterium
CCCAATAATTCACCTACCGACACTCTGACATCTTCCTGGGATCCGTCGCTGCTCCAATGCAAGTTGCTTCTGATCGCCCTTCCTTGCCGCGACCACGGCGCGGGGATACCGTACGGTCCGTCATCCCAATCGAGCCCATCCACAGCCGGAGTCATTCCTTTGGACCAGCCCAACAGAGTCATAACCGCCCTGCGTGAGGGCCGAAAAGCGTACGGCTTTCAACTGACCTTTCCCGCTCCGCAGATCATCGAAATCATGGCGCCGCTGAACTTTGACTACGTATGGCTGGACTGCGAGCACGGCCCTTTTTCGCTCCAGGACGTGGAGAACGCTTGCCGTACCGCTGAATCGGTCGGCATCACCCCCATCGGGCGCGTGCCCAGCATCCAGTCACACGTCGTCCTGCAGTACCTTGACCGCGGCATGAAGGGGATCATGGGGCCGCACATCGCAACGAAGGCCGACGCCGAGCAGCTGGTGCGGGCATGCAAGTTCGGTCCCGAGGGCGACCGGTCGTACGGCGCTAACCGGGGAACCGGGTACGACTACGTCGAGCCCGGACCTGATGGATGGGGCGATCGCCGGGAGTTCTACAAGAACGCCAACAGCAACATGCTGGTCGGCGCCCTGCTCGAAGATAAGCAGGTGATAGAAGAGCTGGACGGCATTCTTGAGGTCGATGGGATCGACTACTTCGGCGTCGGCCACAACGACTTCGGCCAGTCAATCGGCATGCCCGGCATGGGCGATTCTCCAGAGGTGCAATCGGCGCAGGCGGGAATCTACGACCGGATTCGCGCCGGGGGCGGCCGCGTCGGCGATGATTTCATGGTCGCCAACTGGGTCCACTCAATGCTGCTGGACGGCGGGCGAAAAATTGTGGAGGGACGGGTTTAAATGGCCGGTAAAGGATCAGGATTGCTTCTGGTGATGATGGACATCGACCCGGAGCACGAAGAGGACTTCAACCGCTGGTACGACGAGGAACACGTGCCCGAGCGAAAGGCGATCCCCGGCTTCCTGACCGCACGGCGATATCGAGCGGTCGAGGGCGGCCCGAAGTACCTGGCTATCTACGAGATGGACAGCCCGGAAGTGCTGGATAGTGAGGCGTACCGGTTCGTGTCTGAAGAGGGGCGTTCCGAGTGGACGGCGCGGGTGGTTGGGCGCGCCAGGAACTACGTCCGGAACGTGTACGTGGAGATCACCGCGGACGAGTAGGTGTTGGGCGCAAGATTCAGGATATCGCCGGTTGCCGGGCGCCCTGTGGACGATCGTGGCGGCGCAGGCCCGGACACAGCGCCACCCGCCAGCGAGTCATCCTGGGCTTGATTGTTGTAACCCTTGAACCCGATTCAGGTGAACCCGATTCAGGGAACGCGATTCAGGGCCCGGCTGAATATCCCGACCGCGCGATGCCGTCAAACAACGCGTACGCCGCGTATCTCATGGCCAGTCAGTTCCGTGCCCTTTACGTCGGTGTAACTGTCGACCTTGAGCGGCGTGTGTGGAAGCACAAGAACACGCTCTCCCGGGGTTCGACGGATCCTGAATCAAGTTCAGGATGACTTGTTAGAGAGCGATCGAGGCCGCCAGGTGACCGCTTCTCGGAACGCGTGCCCTGCTCCTTTGTGTCATCCGGCGTCGGGTCATCCTGGCCGGAGTCAAGGATTTCGCCGTTTGCTGTCCATAGCGGAACCTGGTCAGGAACTGGTCATCCAGCGGCGAGATTCTTCGTCGCAGGCTCCATAGAATGACATTCGGACTCGATCGAGCGTACACGTCGAATCAAGGACGGCGAAGCGCCCTCCTCCGATATGTCATCCTGAGCGAAGCGAAGGATCTCGCCGTTTGCCGTCCGGCGAATCCAGCCATCCGCGAAAGCCGTCCAAACGCACAGGAGTCAGATGGAAAAATCCGCACTGGTCCGGGACCTGGAACAGGTTGTTGAGCCCACCCACGTGGTGTGGAAGCCGGACGACCTGCTGGTGTACGAGACCGACGGATCGATAGACCGGCACGACCCGGGCGTAGTTGTCGTTCCGGCCACTGCTGAACAGGTGTCGGAGATCATCAAGATCGCCGGTAAGCACGGGGTTCCGGTCGTGCCGCGCGGCGCCGGAACAGGGCTGTCCGGCGGGGCGATCTCGATGGAAGGCGCCATCGTCCTGGTACTGACCCGCCTGAACAAAATCCTGGAGATCGATACGGAAAACAGGGTCGCCATCGTAGAGCCCGGGGTGGTCAACCTGGAGCTCGGGCAGGCGGTCGCTGAGTACGGGTTGCAGTACGTTCCCGACCCGTCCAGCCAGAGCGCCTGCACCATCGGCGGCAACGTTGGCGAGAACGCAGGAGGACCGCACTGCCTTGCCTACGGCGTCACGACCAACCACGTCCTCGGCGTGGAGATCGTGCTGGCGGACGGCACCGTCACCTGGCTCGGCGGCACGTCGCGGGAGGTTCCCGGGTACGACCTTCGGGGCGTCTTCATCGGCTCCGAGGGCACCCTCGGCGTCATCACCAGGGTGGCCGTCCGGCTTGTTCCGATTCCCGAGTCCGTCAGGACGATGGTTGCCGCGTTTTCGAGCATCGAGGCCGCCAGCGAGACGGTCGCCGATATCATGGCCTCCGGCGTCATACCGGGCGCAATCGAGATGATCGACCGGCTGTGCATCGAGGCCGTGGAACCGGCGTTCCACCCCGGTTACCCGGAAGACGCACAGGCGATCCTGCTCATAGAGGTTGACGGGCTGCGTGAAACGGTGGAGGAGCAGGCGGAGCTTATCGAGCGGCTATGCCGCAAGAACGGTACGACCGACTGGCGGACGGCAGAGGATTCCGAGGAGCGCGAAACGCTCTGGGCGTCCCGCAAAAAGGCGCTCGGCGCGCTCGGCCGGCTGGCCCCGAACTACTACTTGATCGATGGGGTTGTGCCGCCGACCAAACTCCCGGAAACCATGTCCAAGATCAACGCCCTTTCGGACGAGCTCGGGATACCGATCGCCAACGTGCTTCACGCCGGGGACGGAAACCTGCACCCCTGTATTTTGTTCGATTCGCGCGACCCGGCACAGGTTGAGAAGGCGCTGATCGCAGGTGGGCGAATCCTGGAGATGTGCATCGAGGTCGGAGGCGCGTTGTCCGGCGAGCACGGCATCGGGCTGGAGAAGCAGGGCTACCTGCCGCTGGTGTTCAACGAGGATGACCTTGACGCCATGGCCCGGCTAAAGCCCGCGTTCGGGGCAGCCGGCATGTTCAACCCGGGCAAGATTTTCCCGACCGACGAGTTGCGAAAGGGCTTGCCGCACAGCGCAATAATGCAGCGGCTGACACCGGACATGGTGATCTAAAGCGTATTATTAAACCGGCCACCCGTTTTGGGTGACTTGGAGGGGCTTCATGGTCAATTTTAACAAGTTCCGCGGCCACCATGCGAACGGTTCACCAATCGATCCGTTGGATATATTCCGTCGTTTACCTTCGCCTGAACATATTAATGAACTATGGGCCAGTCAGGCCCAAGCATTACGAGAATGGCATGATCGACGTGAAGAACGAGATATCGTTTTAAAATTAAACACCGGAGGAGGGAAAACTCTTGTAGGTCTTTTAATAGCGACATCCCTTTTAAACGAGCTAAAAGA
>JADFRU010000245.1:0-3644 GCA_022561115.1 Chloroflexota bacterium
CTGGACATAGCGCTCCAGTCCGGCACGACCGCGGTCCAGGCGATCGAGGTGGCGCCGGAGACGACGCGGCTCAGCGTGGCGTTGGTGCGCAACTCAAACAGGGCTGAACTGGACCTGTTCGACCCGCACGGCGTTCAACTTGGAGCGACATCCAACGCTGCGCGATTCATCGTCACCCCTAACCTGCTGGTCGCAACGATCACCAACCCGGAACCGGGCACATGGTCGTTGCGGGCCACCGGAGATGGCCTGCCGATCCTGGCGTCTGTAGATATCCAGAACCCGTTGCAGATCACGCTGGTAGAACAGCCGCCCATACCGGCCGGCCAACCGGCAGTGCTGATGGTGATGGCGACGATTGACGGAGAGCCGAGATGGCTACCCGGCGCCGCCGTGACAGCGACCGTGAAATCGCCGGATGGCGGCTCGGTCGTGTACAGGCTCCACGATGACGGCCTGGGCGGTGACGCCGTGTTCGGCGATGGCGTTTTCTCGGTGGTGTTCGACGCCTCGCGGGATCAGGGCTTCAACGACGTGGCACTTGAACTCGGATGGGATAACTACGGAGCAACCCTGAAGGCGGTGGACGCCTTCCAGACGGAGGTCTTCCCGACACTTGAAATCGTTCCAGCCATTGGCGGATCGGTGGAGGCCGGGCGGGAGATCGTGGTCGGAACGATCGAAGTATCAGTCGGGGCGTACCCGTACCCGGTGCTCGCGTCCGCACTGAACGCCGTTGTCACCGGACCCACCGGCGAGTCGGTTCCCGGCACGCTCCGGGTGATCGATCAACTGGAAGACGGAACAGGCTGGAAGTTCGAGGTCCTCGCCACGCCGAGCGAAAGCGGCCCGCAGACCGTGACGGCGCAGCTCAACGCTGAGTACGTTGGCCGAGCGTTCAACATATTCGGTCCGACCGCGCAAACCCCCGTGACGGTCAACTACCCGGTGATCGATACGCCCGTAGAGGTCGCTGACGGATCATCGTTCTCGCCCATCGCCGGCGGCTTGCTGATCGCCCTTCTGGTTGCGCTCGGGATCGCGTTCTTTGTAATTACCCGGCGCCACGTCTCGCCGTACGGTTACATCTACGACGACCGGCAACAGCTTATCGTCGACCTGTCTTCGATCCGGAAGGGCGGGTTGAAGGGGATGCTTTCCAGGGGAACCATCTCGATGGCCGATGTCCCGGACCTGCCGTTGCCGGGAGCCACGCTGGTGTTCAAACGCAGCGGCGTGGAGCTCCACTACGACAACTCGGCCAGCCTGACGATGAGGGTGGACGGCAGTCCGGTAGCGCGCATCGTTCATCTCCGTGACGGATCACGAATTGGCTTCTCCGGCCGGCTGTTTGAATTCACCACCGCTCGACACCGGACACAACCGGCCGCCCGGGTGACACCCGAACCGGCGGTTAGTTAAAACTCCGGGCGCCTCTCCTGCGATAGACGAGGACGTAAGAAAAGGGCCGCCGGCAAACACCGGCGGCCCTTCGATATCCAGACAATTCCCAGGCAACTCAGGGACCGATTAACTCTCGGTGATGGTGATCGACTTGATCGATTCACCCGGCGTCCGGGCGCTGCCCGGGTCACGCTCTGGAATCGCCAGCACGGCGTCCATGCCCTCGACCACCTCTCCGAACACCGTGTGCTTGCCATCAAGCCACGGCGTGGCCGCCAGCGTGATGAAGAACTGGCTGCCGTTGGTGCCGGGGCCGGAGTTCGCCATCGAGAGAGTGCCGGGATTCTTGTGATTGCGGTTCGCGTGGAACTCGTCCTTGAAGCGGTAGCCGGGGCCTCCGGTACCGGTAGCGGTGGGGTCCCCGCCCTGCGCCATGAAGTCAGGGATGACGCGGTGGAAGGTCACGTCGTCGTAAAAACCGACGCGTGACAGGTTGATGAAGTTCTCGACCGTCCAGGGCGCTTCGGCACCGAACAGGTTGATCTCTATTTTTGCGCCATTGCCCAGCTCAAGGGAAGCCGCGTAGCTCTTGCTGGTGTCCAGGCTGCCGGTCGGCGCCGCGGGGCTGTCTCCGGGTTGAAGCATCTTGAATCCTTGTAAAACGTTCTTGGGGTAAACCGTTCTGGGGCCGGGGTTAGTTCTCGATAATTCGGATGGTGCGTATGGCGTCGCCCGGGTTCGGGTCGGAGCCGGGATCGCGGAGTCGTATGTCGTTCACGACATCCATGCCATTCACGACTTCGCCGAACACGGCGTGGCAAGAGACCGAGCGTGAAGCGCAGTTCTTGAGTTGATCGTTCGCATCGTACGCGTCCAGGTTTGGCGTCGGGCCGAAGATGATGAAGAACTGGCTGCCGTTCGTATCGGACCCGGAGTTCGCCATCGAGATTATTCCAGGCTTCGTGTGCCGCGCGTCCACATTGAACTCGTCGGCGAACTTGTAGCCCGGATCTCCGGTGCCCGTTCCCGTCGGGTCGCCGCCCTGCGCCATGAATCCGGCGAGCACCCGGTGGAAGGTCACACCGTCATAAAAGCCGATGCGCGAAAGGTTGATGAAGTTCTCGACGATACTCGGAACCAGATCGTCGAATAGCTTGATTTCTATCTCGCCGCCCTTCTCCATCTCGAAGACCGCGGTGTAGTCCTTGCTGGTATCCAGGAATCCACCGGGTGGCGCCGGTGTGTCACCGGGCCCGAGCAGGCCGGCAGCCGCGCCCGATGGCGCCTCGGTCGGCGCTACGGTGGGGATCGGGGCCGGTGTCGGCGTGATTTCTTCGTCGCTGCCGCAGGCGACAGCCGCTACCAGCGCCGCGGAAAGCGCGGCAAACAGGATCCAACGTTTCATCGTTACTCCTAGTGCGTTTTGGGTGCGTTTGGGAAGTCATTCGGGGAGCGGTCCGTGCCGCCGGTCATTCAATCTGACCGATCCGGTGAAAGTCTAGCGACTTGATCGCCGGCCAGAGCAGGCGGGATGCGCGAAACAGGTGCGTGGACCCGACCAGCAACGTGAGAACAATGCAGAGCACGATCTGCGCAAGAGGCTGTCCCGTCACGATGGTCAGGGTGTTGATGGTGAGGAAGGTCAGCATCATCGCCCAGAATGCCGAGCGAAATATCACATACCCCACAAGCAGCGCCGGGACAGAGATCAGGGTAAGCACCGGCAATATGACCAGCGAGATGCCGGTCATCACCGCCGCCCCTTTGCCGCCCCGGAACCCTATATACACAGGGAAGTTGTGGCCGATCATCGTCATAATCGCGCCGGCGTACATTGACCAGTCAGGGGTATCGATCGCTAATCCCGCCAGCATCACGAGAGACGCCTTGCCGATATCCACGACAAACACCGTGGCAGCGGCAATTTTGCCCAGTGACCGGAGCGCGTTCAACGCCCCAACGTTGCCGGTGCCCAACGTACGTATGTCCCGGCCGGATCTGAGAGCGATCAGGTGAGCTGTCGGGAGCGCTCCCACGAAATAGGCGGCGATCACGAAAGCCGCTCCGAAGATCAAATCAGTCATCTAGCAAAGGCCCGTTTAGCTCCCACCTGATCATCCTGATTTCACGTTGCTGACCGGAATCGCCGCTCAAGTCTCGCAGCGTGCGGCTCGTCCCTATAATTACCGCCAACTGCTCGGTGAACAAACTTCCAGAACAAAAAAAACGTCCGCAATCCC
>JADFRU010000246.1:0-3642 GCA_022561115.1 Chloroflexota bacterium
ACGAGCTGGGGCACAACCCTCGCGATCCTACTGGCGCGTGCCGGCCACCGGGTCACGCTATGGGCGCGAACCGAAAGCGACGCCCGGCTCCTGCAAGAGTCGCGAAGAAACGATCGTTTTCTGCCCGGCATCGACTTCCCCGAGGGCTTGAGGGTCACCGCTGCCACGGAAGACGCATTCGGTCACGCAGACCTTGTGTTACTGGCTGTTCCTTCATCAACGGTCAACGAAAACGCCAGCAACATCTCCTCGTTTATACCTCGTAGTGCGATCGTGATCAGCGCCACCAAGGGTATTGACGAAGCGACCGGCAGGCGGATGTCTCAGCTGGCCGGGGACGCGTTGGGCCGTAGCGATGTCGGCGCGCTTTCCGGCCCGAACCTGGCGCCGGAGATCGCCGAGGGGAAACCGGCGAGCACCACGGTAGCGCACATCGACGAGTCGGCCGCTGCAACGGTCCAGCGCATTATGAATTCAAGCGTATTTCGGGTTTACACAAGCTCCGATCTAATCGGTGTCGAACTTGGAGGCGCGCTCAAGAACGTCATCACGATCGGCGCGGGATTCATCGATGGCCACGGTCTCGGGAACAACACGAAATCGGCTTTCGTAACGCGGGGGCTTGCGGAGATCACCCGCCTGGGTGTGGCCATGGGAGCCCGGGCGGAGACCTTCTCCGGTCTTTCAGGCATGGGCGACCTGGTCACCTCCTGCTACAGCGGGCTGTCCCGGAACAGGTTCGTAGGACAGGAGCTGGCAAAGGGTCGTTCAGCGGCCGAGATCGTTGCCGGGATGGACCAGGTGGCCGAAGGCGTCAGGACAACGTACGCAGCGGTCAAGGTTGCCGACTCGCTCGGGGTTGATATGCCGATCGCCCGGGTGACAAGAGACGTGCTGGCGGGCGATCTGGACGCACAGTCGGCGGTGGAGGGGCTGATGTCACGGACGCCGGTACCAGAGACCGGGCCGCCGAACTAAACGGCCGGTTTATATCTGCCGGAACTGACGCCGCCGCGCATCAACTCCGTGTGTCTCCAAACTCACCCAGTTCGTACAGGATCGCGCTGATCGTGGCGATCGCTGCGGTCTCCGCGCGGAGCACCCGGGCTCCCAGCGTCACGATCAATGCGCCTCGCGTACGCAGAAATTCAATCTCTGACTCCGTCAATCCGCCTTTCGGGCCGATCAAGACACACACGTTATCTACAGGTCCGTGCCCGGATCCGCGCAACACGGAGCGCAGGCTCAACAACGTTTCGCCTTCCCACGGCACGATGAAGAGCCCGGCGGGGGGGTCCTCGAAGGCGTCCTCCAGGGTGACCGGTGACACGACATCTGGAACACGCACCCGGCCGGACTGTTCCGCGGCCTCCTGTACGATCCTCTCCCAGCGCGCCCGGCGACTGTCGGACGCGCCCGTCGGACCGGCCCCACGTACCCTGTCCGTAACGAGCGGCACGAACCGCATAACCCCCAGCTCGACGCCCTTCTGAAGCACGAATTCAAACGGCGCCGCATCGATGATCGACTGGTACAGCGTGACCTCGACGCGTGATTCAGTGCCGGGGCGGGTCACATCAACGACATGCCCGGAGGCCGAGCGCTGTGACACTTCGTCAAGCTCGACAGTCCACTGAACGCCACTTCCATCGAACACACCGATCTCGTCGCCGGGCCGCATCCTGAGGACGCGCGCCAGTTGGCGGGCGATGTCCCGGGGAAACCGTAACGGGCCGTTGGCGGGCAGGCCGTCCGGCAGATAAAACCGGTGCATGACTGCTACTACCCGGGGCGCGGAACGGCGGAAAACGCTGCCCAGTCGCCTGAAATCGTGAGATCGGTGATCTTCGCGCCGGCCTCGGTGAAAGCCGTCTCGACCGCCTCCCTGCGCTCCGTCAACAACCCCGATCCAATAAACAGCCCCCCGGGCGACAGGGTGTCGAGTATGTGCGGCGCGAGCGCGATCAGGACGTTCGCAGAGATATTGGCGACGGCGATATCAAACGTCCCGGGCGGCGCTACCGGGTCCGGAAGAGTGCCCTGCTGAACACGGACGTTTACGGTGAGGTTGTTGATCGCCAGGTTTTCAAGACTGCACTTGACCGCGTCGGCCTCGATATCCAGGGCAGTTACCGAACCGGCTCCAAGTTTTAACGCCGTGAGTGACAGGATCCCGGAGCCACAGCCCAGGTCCAGCACGCTGCAACCCGGTGAAATCAATTTCTCAAGGTAAAGCATGCACATCCGGGTGGTTGGATGGTGCCCCGTGCCGAACGCAAGCCCCGGGTCGAGCTGTATCACAACATCGTCCGGCGTCCGGTCCCAGTTTGAGCCGCCGGGCGCTATCACGAGCCGCCGCCCGACCCGGACCGGATCGAACTCCTGGAGTTCCCACTCCCGGTCCTCCAACACGCGCTCCCGCAACGGCGGGATAGGGCACAGGTAAGAGATCAGGCGGATTCCCAGGTCGATGTGGGCGCGACGGTCGTCGGTCGTGGCGTCGATCGGCAGGTACGTGCGCACGATGACCGGCGCATCCACGGGCGGGGTCTCGCCCTCGTCCGGGTTGTAACCGCCGGCCTCTTCCACCACCACCCCGCCTTCGCCGTACCGGGCAAACAGGTGGGACAGCGGCTCCGCGTACTCCCCCGGGGCCTCTGCGCTCAGTTCAAGCCAGTGTGAAGGCATCGCAGGTCTAACCGCGACCCGGGCGTCGTGAAACGTCCGTCAATTGGTGTCGCCGCTGATAAAGTCCTTCATCTTGCCAAACCAGCCATCTTCTTCGCCGCCGGTTGGATCCTCGTCACCCATCGTTGCCGCCAGCTCTTCCAACAACTCGCGCTGGCGGTCGTTCAGCTTGCGCGGAATGGCGACGTTGACGATGACGATCTGGTCCCCACGGCGTCCCGATGATCCCAGGTGGGGTACGCCGAGGTTCCGCATCCTGAACACCTGCCCTGACTGTGTTCCGGCCGGGATCTTAAGCTCCCGAGACCCGTCCACTGTCGGCACCTGCACCGTTGCACCGAGCGCCGCACGGGCAACATTGAGGTCAAGGTTCACCAGGATGTCATCGGCGTCCCGTTCAAAGACATCGTGCGGCTCAACCTCCACATGGATATACATATCCCCGGACGGCGCGCCGGGTTCACCCGCCTCACCCTCCGCCCGGAGGCGGATGCGGCTGCCGGTGCTCACGCCGGGGGGAATATTCACCGAAATCTTGCGCTGCTTGCGCTCACGCCCGGCGCCTCTGCACTGGGTGCACGGCGTCGCCACGGTGGTCCCCGCTCCCCTGCAGGTAGAGCACGTGGTCACCTGCGCGAACTGGCCGAAAATGCTGCGCTGAACACGTCGGACCTGTCCGGAGCCGCGGCAGGTGGCGCAGCGGGTGGCGGATGTTCCCGGTTCCGCCCTGTTACCCGAGCACCGGCCGCAGGGTTCGACGCGGTCGATGTCAAACTCCTTGTCGGCCCCGAAAACGGCCTCCATGAACGAGATCGTGGTTCGATACTCAAGATCACGACCGCGCGCCGGACCCTTGGTCCGCGTTCCGCCGCCGAAAAACGACTCGAAGATATCGCCAAGCCCACCGAAACCCTCGAAACCCTCGAAACCGCGGCCCGCGGCGCTGGTGGCGCC
>JADFRU010000247.1:0-3638 GCA_022561115.1 Chloroflexota bacterium
GTGAGCGTGTCCCCCCGGAGACTCGTCGAAGTGGGGCGCTTTTAGAAGGGCGCCAGTGTGGCAGCGGATTTAAGCCGCGGATATCGGCGCATCACCGTGACGCGCCCGTCGCTATCAAAGGCCGGCTGTCGCAGGCATTTGCGTCATTGCCAGGTTTCCGGTCAGGCAGCCGCCGGCGCGGGTTCCGCGTCCAGCAGCGCCATGTCGAACTCCACCGGCAGCACGGTTCGTGCGCACCACATGCAGCGGTACGCGCTCTCGTGGCGGTCATATTTGGCCGATCCGCCGCAACGGGTGCAGGCCGCTATAAGAAGATCGGGCGCTTCCCTGTTAGCCATTTCGTTCTCCATTTCTCGTCTGTAATGCTCGTATGGCCGCGGTCCCACCGCGCCGTTTATGTTCAAGCGTCAGGGCCGTCCCACTGGCATTCCGTGTGTGGCCTGCGACGGCGGAGGACCTGCGGTTCGTCCTCGATTCGGACCGGGATCGGGACCGGGATTCTTCTCTGCCCGTACCCGGCAAGCGCTTTGAGCCCTTCAAGCAGCTCATTCAATCTCCGTCTCAACAATTTTTTACCGTCCCTGTTATCGCCGTGGGATTCGGGCTATCGGGGGCATGCGGGCAGTTGATGCATGCATAACTGACCGGTCAGTTTGTTTCTTGTTTTTGATGCGGCGTCATCGTCTTTGATGCTCCGATCTACCGGGGTCAGGTCGTCGCGGGTGATCGCTTCCGGGATTCAAGATCGATCGGGACGGCCCGTGAGAAGTCGCCGGCCAGCATCGCCTTCACGATGCGACAGCACCCGTCAACGTCCACATCCGCGTCCCACGATTTCTGCAGGACTATCCCCATGAACATTGCGCCGACTACTCGCGGCACCAGTTCAGGGTCGAGATCTTCGTTGATCTCACCGCGTCGCTGGCCTTCCGCAATGATCCTTGAGATCACCGGGAACCAGAGATCAAACTCCTGCATCTGGAGTTCGTAAATGCGTGGGTTCGTCATCGCCTCGGCCCACAACTGGACGGCCAGCCGGTAACCGTCTCGCGCCGCCGGATCCGCCAGTTTGGCGTAGATACCATCGGCCAGATCCACAAGAACGGCGACCGGGCCGCTCTGATCCAGGACTCCCTCCATCATCGAGGTTTCCTGGTTGATGGAGCGTTCGTACATCGCTGCGACGATGTCTTCCTTGCTGCCGAAGTACCCGTAGAGGGCGCCCTTGCTCATCTCAGCCTCGGCGCAGATGTCGTCCATCGTCGTCTGATGGAACCCGTCCCTGGAAAATCGTCGAACGGCCGCGTCCACGATCTGGTTGCGGCGGTCTTCCAGGTGCTGTTCTGAGACTTTAGGAGACATTCTTGTTATCCGGGGCGCTGACTGCCGGGCGATTCCGGGTTGCCTGTAATAAAACTGACTGGTCAGTCGTCTTTACTGGGGATATGATGCGGCATACCGGCACCGGATGCAACTCGTTACTGTTTCTCTGCATCCCTGTAACGTTTTGGGTAACGTTTTGGGTAACGTCTCTGGCCTGTATTCGGCACGTTTCCCGGATACCGTTGTGCGAGTCTCGCGGTATGATTGTTAATCGTGGCGTGATCTGCGCCGCTTGATCGAGGTCCCCGGTCCTGTCGATGGGTTCGCAACCGATGGCGCCGCTCCGCCTGGTGTGACCCGGAGCATGACGCCCAGAACTTCCAGGACTTAACGCAGGAAAAACGTGCTGCCGGCGTCCAGGTGCGGCCTTAAATCCAGACCCTTCTCAAACCTATCTTCAACCTCCGCGGCTTGCCCGCGGCCGGACGTGAGCGCGTGCCAGGCGCCGCTGGAACAAAAAGATGCTCTTTGCCGATAAATTAGCCATGTCTTACGGGACGCAAGAGTTGTTCGCCAACGTGACGTTTGTCATTGGTGAGGCTGAACGCGTGGGTCTTGTGGGGCCGAACGGGGCCGGGAAGTCAACCTTGCTGCGCCTGATCTCCGGGGAGGAAATCCCCGAGGCCGGACGGGTTGGACACCGCGGAGGCGTCATCGGATTCCTGAAGCAAGAGGCTGACCTGTCACCAGATTTCACGCTGGTAGACGAGCTGTGGAAAGCGTTTCCGGAGGCGCTTGAGGTTCGGCACCGTCTTGATGAGGTCAGCGCCCTTCTGGAGACCGGCGAGGGTGACGTGATCGAGCTCGTGGACGAGCAGACAACGCTGTACGAGCGTTACGAGCTGCTCGACGGGTACCGGATCGAGGCCCGTATCGGGAAGGTGCTCGACGGACTCGGTTTTGAGCGCCCTGACTGGGACAAGCATTGCACCCATTTCTCCGGCGGCTGGCAGATGCGCATCGCCCTGGCGAAGATACTGGCATCGGTTCCGGATCACGCGCTGCTGGACGAGCCGACCAACCACCTTGACGCCGATGCCCGTGAGTGGCTGGCGGAATACCTGACGGACTACCCGGGTGCGGTGGTGATCGTGACCCACGACGGCGAGTTCATGGACAAGGTGGTCACCCGCGTGCTGGAGATCGACCGGGGAGAGATCAAGAGCTACGCAGGTAATTTCAGCGCGTACATGGCCGAGAAGAAGGCGCGTGCGGAGACGCGTGAGCGAGCGCGCCTGCGTCAACTGCGGGAGATCGCCCGGCAACGCCGGTTCATCGAGCGGTTCAGGTCAAAGGCGACCAAGGCGGCCCAGGTCCGAAGTCGTGAGACGGCGCTGGAAAAGCTGGAGATTATCGAGCAGGTCCGGAAGGCCCCGGAGGTCCGGTTTTCTCTCCAGGCCAATGGGCGGACGGAGCTTGAAGTCCTCAAGATTTCACACGTCGCAAAATCGTTTGGCGATCAGCCGGTGTTGCTGGACGTGAACCTGGAGGTCGAACGCGGGCAGAAGGTGTGCCTGGTAGGCGCGAACGGCGGCGGGAAGAGCACGCTGTTGCGTATAGCGATCGGGGCGCTCGAAGCCGACGAGGGGACGGTGAAGTGGGCGGAACGCGCCCGTCCCGGTTATTACGATCAGCACCAGGACGAGGCGCTTGACCCTGAGCGAACGGTGCTGGAAGAGGTTCGGGACGGTTCAAACGGCGCTCCCGATGTGCGACTTCGTTCCATCCTCGGCCAGTTCCTGTTCAGCGGGGACGATGTATTCAAGCCGATCAAGGTTCTGTCCGGTGGTGAGCGTTCCCGCGTGGCCCTGGCAAAGTTCCTGACCCAGCCGACGAACGTGCTGCTGCTGGACGAGCCGACGAACCACCTGGACCGTGCCACGCGCTCCCGGTTGATCGAGGCGCTCAGCACGTATGACGGCACGATCATCTGCGCCAGCCACGACCCGGGGATCGTCGATAGCATCGCCACGCACGTTTACGAGGTGAAGGACGGCGAGGCCAGAGAGATACTGGAAAAGCGCAAGATCGATCCGATCGGCGACGATGGCCCAAAGACGGCCCGTCAGCGGCGCGCTGCCCGAGAGGCGGCCGCAGCAAGCTAGGCCACCCGTGGGCGGTCCAATTGGTCCGGCAGACCGGGGTTTCAGACCTACAGGGAGCGCGGTGCGCGCTTTCTACTCCGTGATCGCTTGAGAGCGCGGCCCGGATTGCCCGGTTGCATGCCTGAGCAAGTGGTCCCCGGCTGAGGCGTC
>JADFRU010000248.1:0-3637 GCA_022561115.1 Chloroflexota bacterium
AGTTCCAGGCTGTAGATGATGGCGCCTGCCGCCCACGCCTGGGGCGCGTTGGCAGACGGGTACGGGACGGGGAACGATATGCCGCGCCGGGTATAACCGGCGAACAGTTCCGGCAGCCGGTTTTCCGGGAAAGCGGCGGCGGCGTCGATCAGCCCGTCGACGATCATTTCTGCCGCTTCATGGTGTCCGTAGCGCGCCAGCCCGGCTGCGATGAACGAGTTGTCGTGCGGCCAGACGGAGCCGTTGTGGTAGGAAACCGGGTCGTAGCGGGCCATCGCGGAGGAAAGGGTCCTCACGCCCCAGCCGGAGAACATGTCCGGAGCCATCATCCGTTCCGCCACCTGTGCGGCGCGTTCCGGGTAAGCGATCCCGGTCCACAGGCAATGGCCTGCGTTGGACGCGACCGAGTCCACCTGGCGTTTCTGGCCATCGAGGGCGATCGCGTAACAGCCCTCTTCAGGCATCCAGAACGCCTCATCGAATTGCTTCTGGAGCGCCCCCGCCTCACGCTGGAGAACGTCTGCGCGCACCGGGTTGCCGAGCATCCGGTACAGGTCCGCTGCACCCATCTTCGCGGCGTAGACGTATCCCTGCACTTCAGCCACCGCCAGCGGACCGGTCGCCAACCGTCCCCCTGCGAATGAGATGGAGTCCGAGGAGTCCTTCCAGCACTGGTTTCGCAGGCCGTTGGGGCTGGTCGTCGCGTACTCCACAAAACCGTCACCGTCCAGGTCGCCAAACATGTCTATCCAGCGCAGAGCGGCCTCCGCCGCGGGCAGCATCTGCCTCACCAGGGCCTGGTCGCCGGTCCAGCGGAACGTCTCCGCAAGCAGTATCAAGAACAGCGGCGTCGAGTCCACGCTGCCGTAGTAACGGGAGTGCGGGACCTCCTCGAACACCGAAAGCTCCCCCTGTCGTACTTCGTGTGGGATCTTGCCCGGTTCCGCCTCCCGGAACGGGTCCGGTTCGGTGGCCTGGTACGCGGCCAGGGTCTTTAGTGTTCCCACCATCAGTTCCGGGCCGAGCAATTTGGTCTGGAGCGCGGCGATGATCGAGTCACGTCCAAAGATGGCCATGAACCACGGCAGGCCGGCCGCGAGGGTGACCTCACCGTCGTCGTGCTCGATCACAAGGGAGCGCAGGTCTTCGACCGCCTGATCGTAAGCCGCGCGCAGGACCGGATGCGCCGTGTCTACGGCCGGAACGTCCGCCAGCGCGCTGTGGGTGCGGGTTCTCGACACCGTTCGGCCGGGGGCGTCCGGCCGCCTTGCCTGCGGGCCGAAGGCGTCTCCGATCACCTCGGCGACGCATGGCGTCGGCATCGGGGTTCGCTCCGTTATCGGCAGTATCGATACACACACCTTCCACCCGGATCGCGGTTCGAGTTCGATATGGAACGTCGCCCGCCGGCCGTCAACAACCGGCTGCTGTGAGAAGGTGATCTGCGTCTCTCGCCGGAACCTCTCGCGGAGGTAGACGAACCGCAGTCCGCCTTCGAAGGGTTCAACGGTGATCCGGCCGGCTTTTCGAAACGCGTGCCGGCGGACCTCGAACACGTCCGCAAAGTCAGCGTCAAAGCTAAGTGTGACGGTCAGGGAGCGTACGCGGTTCGAGTGGTTGAATATGGCGAGATCTTCGTGCATGCCGCCCGCAACATAACGGTCACGCACCACGCTGAATCCGCCGCGCTTGCCGGAGTGGGACTGGTCAGTGGAGCTGTAAAAACTGGCGACATCGCGCGCCACGGCTGCGGAACCGATATGCGTGGGAGTGCGTCTGCCGATCCGGACACGGGACTCGGAAAGGAATCGTGTGTCGGCCGCGTAAAACCCTTCAACGGACGCGAGGGTTATATCACCGTTAAGACCGGAGACGGCAAAGGCGTCTCCGGATGTAGTGACGATATGGTCAGAGACCAGGGAGCTTGGCATCAGCGAGTGCCAGATTGTGGCACGGGAAGGCGCATCCTGGCCCCGTGCCACCCGCCATGTTTATACCCGGTCACCTTCAGACCGGAACGCCTTCGCGATCGGGGTCGAGTGCGATGTCGATCGGCAAAAGGGGTTTCGAGACGCCCGGGCTTGTTACGCCGTCCAGGATGCGATGGTACGCGGACAGGTAATTGTCCGCCATGCGCGGCACGTCAAAGTTCATCTCGACGCGTTTCCGGCATGCGGCGGGATCTATCTCGGACACGCGTTCGACCGCCTCGACCATTTCATCCACGGTGTCCACCACGTAACCGGTGACGCCGTCCTCCACCACTTCTGGCGCCGACCCGCGGTTGAAGACCAGCACCGGGGTGCCGCACGCCATCGCCTCGGCCATAAAAAGGCCGAACGGCTCGTTCCACGTGATGGGGGCAAGGAGACAGCCGGCGCGCTTCAGCAGGTCACGCTTGTCTTCATAAAGCGCTTCCCCCACGTAGCAGATCTGCTCCCCGTCCACCCTCGGAAGGACCATTTCGTTGAAGTAGGCTCTGTCCACGGCGTCAACATTTCCGGCGATGACGAGACGCCGCTGGCTCTGGAGAGCGACGTCGATAGCAAGATGGGTCCCTTTTTCCGGACTGATGCGGCTCAGGAAGAGGTCAAAGTCTTCACGCGGACCCGGGTTGAACGGGTACGAATCGCAATCGATCGCGTTGTAGACGACTCCCACGAATCGCTCCTGGCTCGGCAGAAGGGATTTGGCTGACTGGCTGATGGTGTTGTACCAGCCGCGGTAGCGCTGGAACAGCAGTCGCCAGTCGCCATCGAGGCCGCCGTGGAGGGTCGTCAGGACAGGGGTTTCAACAAGACCGGCCAGGGCCAGACCCTCAAATGTGGTGTGGTTATGGATGATGTCGAACTCGTGCGCACGTTCGAGGCAGGAGGTCACGTTGAGCATCGTCAGGATGCCCTTGTCCCGCGCCGAGCCGCGCAGGTGTCTCTCACACCCGGGCATGAGCAGCGCGCCGGTGTCGGAATCCCCGCTCGCGAACAACGTGACGTCGTGGCCGCGACGAACCAGTTCTTCTGTGAGGAGACTGACGATCATCTCCGTGCCACCGTAACCGATGGGCGGGACTCTCATCTCCAGAGGTGAAATCATCCCTATACGCATACTGTCGCCTCCAGGCCTGCGCCGCCGTAGGATTCCGGACGGCCACACCAAGCTCATCATATAAGGTTCGCACTCGTTCGCGCGCACGTTTGTTTAATTTGTTTAAACAGAAAAGTATGAAGGATTTTGCCGGTGACTTGAGGACTCCAGGAGGCGGTGCGTTTCCCGCAGACCACCGAACCTCCGGACGACAGGCAGCGGCCGGATTCTGGCGTCCGTTTTGTCGAGTTGCGCGCGAGGGGACGACGCCGCCAGAATCCGACGAGCGTCCCCCTGGACGGTGGCTGAATACGAGGCTGGCGGGCTTCGGACCGGATGAACCGTCGGCCAAGGACGTAAAGGTGAGTCTGGGATGAGGGTTCCGGGGGGCGCTTGAATACGTCAACGTTCCGCGCATACTCGCGTAGACGCGGGTCCCACGGGACCGATATCCTTATCATGAGCGTCCACGCCCTCGTAGCTCAGCGGATAGAGCAGCTGCCTTCTAAATATCCCAGCAGATACGCTGAGCGGCCCCACATACGGAATGGGT
>JADFRU010000249.1:0-3635 GCA_022561115.1 Chloroflexota bacterium
GGGGATTGACGCCACCGGCCCGATATCGCCGGACACGGTGTTCCGGCAGGCGCACGCGGGCCGCTACGACATCGTGGTTGCGCTGTACCACGACCAGGGCCACATACCGATCAAGCTCATCGCGTTCGACGAGGGCGTCAATATCACGGTGGGGTTGCCCATCATCAGGACGTCGGTGGACCACGGCACGGGCTTCGATATAGCGGGGCAGGGAGTTGCGAGCGAGGTCAACATGATCTCCGCGCTCGACTACGCCTACAGGATGGCGACCGGGGACCGGGCGCAAGGCGCAGCCTGAGCCGGTCGCCTGCAGACCAGGGTTCCCCCGAGGCCGGGCCACTGTTCTACGGCGCCTGGCCGATAGCGGTAGCGGTCAGTTCGCGAGCGTTTGCCGTGCCCGAGTCCTGAAATACATGACGCCCGCTACAACCAGCAACCCGATGCCCAGGACGCCGCTTCCTATCGGAAGCCATGTCCCAAACCTGACCAGATTGTTCTTGTTGTCTTCCGCCTCGTCAACGAGCGTTGCGACCGTTGCGTCCGTGTATTTCAGGTTGTTGGCGATACGAACGTATTTGCTGCCGTCGGGCGCAAGCGCCGAGATCGTGTCCAGGACGGTCGCGTCCACCCCTGCGCCTGTGGTCGGCTCGACCCATACGACGGTGACGGTGTCGAATACAAGCGGGAACCCGGTGCCAGCCGGGTCGTCCACGCCGAGCGGAACACTGCTGGCATTGACGATGTAGACGTAGGTCTCAAGTCCGTTCGTTGAGTCGGTACGATCGTAAACCGCGTCCAACGGCTGTCCGGCGAACGATATCCACGACGGGTATATGGCGTCCTTGTCGGTGTTGAAGGGAAGGCCCCACTGGCCGGAACGCTTCTTACCCTCATCCATGAGGTCTGTCAGGTAGTTCTTGTCCACGCGGTCCACAACCAGGGTGGTCTCGGCGGGGCCGAACCGCGGGTCCAGCAAACCCATGTCCGAGTTATCGATCAGGTTGGTGGTCGTGAGAGTCTCGTTCAGATAGAGGATGTCGCCATCGGTTCTGGTTGCCGTCCGCACGCGGTGTATGCGCACCGGGATGTCGACCGTCGGCAGGTTGGCCGGGTTAGCCAGGATCTGCTGTGTCCGGGGGTCAACGATAAGGCCCAGTGCGTCCGGATCTGCGAGGAGTCCGCCAACGACCGGGTTCGCCAGAACGCTCTGGATCGCCGGGTCGCTGAGAAGCGCTCCGACCGCGGGATTGGCAGCCATAAGCGCTGGCAACAACGTCGGATCGGCTATGGCGGCGAGGACGGCCGGGTCGGTAAGGACCGCAATCGCCCCCGGGTTAGCGAGCAGCCCGGCAATCGCGGGGTCGCTCAGCAAATCCCCTGCGCTGCCGGACGCCGCAAGCGCCATGAGAGTGGCATTGGCCTGCAACCGGCCTACGAACGGAGTGTCGACGAGGGTGTAAGTGCCCTCGAGATCAACGACCCGATTGAGGTCATCGGGAACCTTTTCAAAACGGTCAAATATGACGGTGCCCCAGATGATCCCGAATACGAGGAGAACTACTCCAATGATTCCGGTCACTGATGCGGATCGAGATATTTGACTGCTCATGGCGTGCGCTTCCTTCTTCGAAGGCGGGGCGATGGATTGGTGCTTCACCGTCCACCCGTGACGGACCGTTGGATTCATCAGGTCCGCCGGGATGCGCAAGAGGTTACCTTGCGCGCATCGACAGTTTCTCCGAAACAGCGCTACAGGAATCATCTGAAAGTGATGATTCAGTCGTCGTCCTGTGTTGATTCGGGAGAAATCGCCTCCAATTGGAAGCGGCAATTAATATGGGACAGCCCGGGGATATTGGCGATCAGGCGAAGGCGCGGAGGTTTGATTTCGCCATCTCGCTGCTGGTCACAAACTCCAACAACGCGGGCTTGCCATCTTCCGTTACCCTGCGGGCCCTCAGGATGGCCGCGCTGACGTCACCCGGGTCTTCCACCCGTTCACTCCAACCGCCCATCGCGCGCGCCATATCGGCGTAACGGCCGTACAGGCCGCGGGAGCCGAACAGGTCATGGGATCGCTCCATGTGCGGCACTTCTACCGCCATGTCATCGTTATTGAGGACGATGGTGCAGATGGGGATGTTTGAGCGAACCGCCGTCTCAAAGTCCAACCCGGTCATCCCGAACGCTGCGTCGCCCATGAAGTTCACGCAGAACTTCTCCGGGCGTGCCAGCTTGGCCCCCATGATCAGTCCGAGCCCGGTGCCGAGGCCGTGGGACTTGCCCCAACCGATGTAGCTGCGCGGCCCGTCAGACCGGTAGAACGGCATGATTTGCATACGCGGACTGCCAGAATCGTGCGTGACGATCGCCTCGGACGGCTCGACCTGTTTCATGAACTCGCCGATAACCCTGTATGGCGTGATCGGAGACTCGTCCGATGTGAGCTTCGACTCCCACTCGCCGTACCACGCAGACCTGAGGGCGGAGATGCGCCCGGCGGTATCGGGCGTTTCGCGCTGGCGGGTGGACAGCAACTCCCGGCAGGCGTCGATCATCTGTCGCAGCACCAGCCGGGCGTCTCCCAGCAACGGGTGCCCGGACGGGTAGTCCTTGTGCAGGTCCTCCGGGTTGTTCGTGGCGTGGATGATGGTCTTGCCCGCCGGGATCGGGGTGACCATGCCCTGGATCGTGAAACTGGTTCCGATGCCGAACAGCACATCGCACTCACGCCAGTATTCCAGCGCAGCGCCGTTCATCACCTCGGACACCGATCCGACGGATAGCGGATGCGTCTCCGGGAAGGCGCTTTTCCCGGCCATTGTCGTGCCCACCGCAACCTGCAACAGCTCCGCAAGCTCGGTGAGCTCTCCGCTCGCCTCGGCGTACAGGACACCCTGCCCGGCGATCACAAGGGGACGGTCGGCGTCGAGCAACGCCTTTGCCGCCGCCATTACGTCGTCTTCGTCCGCTGCCGATATGGCCGCTTTGACAGGTACGTAGCTGTCGACGATCGAGGGGTCGACTTCTTCCACAGCGACGTCTGACGGGACCTCCAGCATCACCGGACCCGGGCGGCCCATGCGCATCGCGGCGAACGCCCGCCGCAACGACGCGCCCGCGCGGTCCGGCGTGTTTATGCGTTCTATGTGCTTTGTCACCGAGTCGTAGCTCTTCAGGGAGCTGTACATCGGCAGCACGCTCTCTCGCGATGACGGATGGCCCAGGGGCAGGAAAAGCATGGGCACTGAATCGGAGAACGCCGTGGCCACGCCGGGATAAGCGTTCTCAGCGCCCGGGCCGTACTGCATAGCGAACACGGACGCCTTGCGACCGTTGGTGACGCGCGCGAACCCGTCCGCGATGTGCACACCGACGCGTTCCTGCCGGCAGATGATGGGGCGAACACCCGATTCCGCGATCGCTTCGATGACGGGGGTGGTCGGGAAGGCGCTGAGGAACTCGATGCCCTCTTTTTTCAGGATGAGGGCGATGGCGTCGATTGTGCGCATTGATGACATCTTTCGGTTGGCATCTCAACGGCTATGACGTTTACTGGAGGCCACAACCGTAGTTGAGGGGCAGAAGGTATGGTTCTAAGTTGGAACGGCTCAAGTGGGGGGGAACGAATCAAG
>JADFRU010000250.1:0-3635 GCA_022561115.1 Chloroflexota bacterium
CAGGACAACCCTGTAGCCTCCAAAATCGAAATTTGGCCCGTCCGTGACCATAGCGAATAGTGGGGCGAAGACCATCGCTCCGGTCACCGAGTACATGACCACGAGGGTTACGAATGCGGCGATGCCGATGGGGAACTGCGCTACGAGGTAGACGAGTCCCGTCCAGGTCGTCGGGTCGACAAGCCTGAGCTTCACTTGCGAGCGGAAGTTGCTAACGCCTTCGAGTTTTGATGGCGGGCGTCTGATCGGCGTACGGTTTGCGTATCCGGCGGTAGAGGCTTCGAAATCGCCGAGCCATCGGGTGATAAAGAGAGTGGCGAGCAGTATCGCCGGTCCGACCAGCGTCCAGATCAGTGCTCCACCCAACGAGAAGGAAACGGTGAAAAATACGAAATACGCGATGCCGAGGGGGAACATTAGGAGCATGTGCACGGCACGCACATACGTGCGGTACTCGACCACCGGGCGGAAGATATGGCCGATCGGTCCGCGACTGGATGGATACGATGTGGTGAACGGGTTGTATCTGTAAGTCATACAAATAGTTTCTGGTGACTCTCGCCTGAATACGTCTCCCCACGGGGGCATTCTTGCCGACGCAGTCATAACCCGCTGGGGTGATTCCCCATCCTGTTGGCACACGGCTCGTGTAAATTGCGGCGAGGCGCCCGGTGTGAAGAAAACACCGTCCTGCCCGACGCCCTTACAACAGCTCCACCTCGGTCGACCCGTCGCCGCCCATCGACGGTTCAGACCGCTCGAATCCGCCCACCGCCGGGTGACGTTGCAGCGCCTCCCGCGTGGCGTCTCTCAGTGCGCCGGTCCCCTTGCCGTGGATGACCCGAACGCTGGTTAACCCGAGAAGGGCGGCTTCATCAAGGAACGCCACCACCCGTTCGTACACCTCGATGGCCCGGATGCCCCGGATGTCCAGCTCCCGGGTCGGCTCATCGATTATCGGTATCGATGTCGTGATCCTGGGCGCTTCCTGCGCCGGCGCATCCTCAGAGGGCGTGACCACCTTCAGCCGGGCGGCGTTGAGCGTGACCCGCGCGTTTCCAAGATGGAGATTCACGGAGCCGTCCGGGTTCACGTCCACGACCGTCGCCCGGGCGTTAAGGCCCCGGACCTCCACGATATCGCCTGCGGTAAGTGGACGCGGCGCTGGTGGCGCTTCTTCCGGCTCGATCTGTTTGCTCTCGGCGGGGCGGGTCACATTGAACCGGTCTGCGCGCTGGAGAGATCGCCTGACCCGGTCCGTCTCGCGTCGCACCGCCGCCATATCGCGTTCCTGGCCTGCCCGCCGCTGGATCTGTCGCAGGCTTGTACGCACCTCCTCCGCCTCGACCTGTAGTTCGCGCCGGGTCTCCTCCACGAGGTCGTCCTGCGCCTCTGTGATCGCCCGCACGCGCCTCTCCAGGTCACTGCGAGCGGCTTCCGCTTTGATCCTGTCAGATTCAGCGCTCGCCAGCCGTCCTTCTATCTCGGATCGTTCGCGTTGCAACTGGAGAAGCAGGGTCTCCGTCGCCGAGTGCTCCGGGGACAGGAACGACCGCGCCCTGTCCAGCACGGCTTCCGGAAGGCCCAGCCGCTCGGCTACCGACATCGCGTAGCTGCGGCCCGGGGTGCCCATGGAGACGCGGTAACTCGGCAACATCGTGTCGGGGTTCAGCTCCACAGCGGCGTTCCGCATGCCGGGCGTTTCACCGGCGTGTTCGGCAACGGCGCGGTGGTGGGTTGTGACGATGGTCGGGACGCCGAGCTGGACCAGGTGGTCGAGGATCGCCCGGGCCAGCGCAGAACCCTCTTCCGGGTCGGTCCCGGTGCCAAGCTCGTCCAGCAGCACGAGTGATCGATCGTTCGCCTCGGCCAGGACATCGACTACGGCTCCCAGGTGGGACGAGAAGGTAGAGACAGAGCGTTCGATGCTCTGGGCGTCCCCGATGTCCACGTACACCCCGTCGAACACGGAGATCTCGGTCAGCGGATCGCCCGGGACCTGCATGCCGCTCTGGTGCATCAGTACCGCCAGCCCCGCCGTCTTGAGAGCGACGGTCTTCCCGCCCGTGTTGGGGCCGGTGATAACGAGAGCGCGAAAGCCGGCTCCAACTGAAAGACTGATCGGGACCGCCTGTTCGCCCAGCAGGGGGTGCCGCACATCGACCAGGTTGAGCGCTGTTTCGTTGCTCGCCGGCAGCGTGATAGCGCGGGCCGCACGCATGGCGTGTGCCAGGCGGGCGCGCGTGAAAACCAGGTCCAGCCTGCCCGCCGCCTCGATCGCCATCATGGCGTCCCGGGCGCGGTCCGCCACAAGCCTGGAAAGGCGTCGAAGGACCTTGTCCTCTTCCCGAACGACCGCCGCGGAGGCCTCTCGCCAGCCGTTGCACAGGTCCACAGCGTCAAACGGCTCTACGAACAGCGTCTGGCCGGTGTTGGACACGTCATGCACGATCCCCGGCACCGCCGAGCGTTGGTCCGCGCGCACCTCGATAACCAGCCGGTCGCCTCTCGTCGAGACTACCGGCGCCTGTATGGCCCCGCGTATCTTCGGCCGCGCGATCAGGCGCTCCAGGTGGCTGGTCAGCCTGCGGTACCGTTCGCCGACCCCGGACCGGAGCCGGCCCAGGTCTGGCGTGGCCGAGTCGCGGATATTGCCGCGCTCGTCGATCGCCTCGCCGATGCGCTCGTCGAGCCAGCGAAGATCGGGTATCAGTGCGGCGAGGATGCCGACCACCGGCGTGGCCCGTCCCAGCGCCTGGGCGGCGTCACGCGCCTCCGAAAGGGAACGCAACACCTGGCCGGTTCGTAGCAGGGCTTCGCCTTCGAGAACACCGCCGAGTTCGGCTCGCTCGATGTATGGCCGGGGGTCGATCAGCCCGCCCAGGCCGATGTCCCCGGATTCATCGATTATCCGACGCGCTTCGGCCGTTTCTTCCTGCAGCCGTTCGATCTCGCGTTCGTCACTTGAAGGCTCCAGCTTTAGCGCGAGTTCACGCGCCCTGAACATCTGCGCGCGGCCGGCAAGCAAGTCCAGCAGTTTTGGCCACTCTATAAGCTCGCGTGAACGCTCGGCGAGCGTCTGCGGGGGCGTCAGGTCTGGCGACTCATCATCGTTGTGCGCTTCGTGTTCGAGCATCGAGTGGCTATTCTAGTGTTGGACCGCCCACGAACCATCTTCCAGCCCTTGTGGGGACTATCCGGGCACAGGAGACCGCATGCCGGGCAATACCGAATCCCTCGCTCAGGCGATACCCGGCGGCGGAGAGATTTACAGCGCCCTCGTCGGGCTTCTTGCGCGGGCTGGCCTGGGATACTCAGGTGGTTTCGTGGAGGTGGACGGGTGCCGGATTCATTACCTGGACTATGGTCCCCGCAACGGCGATAACGCCCCCGGCCTGCCGCCCGTGGTGCTCATGCACGGAGCCGGTCCCGGCGGTGGCAACTGGTACCGGCAGATAGCGGCCCTGTGCGATAAACGCCGTGTGATAGCGATGGACGGCCCGCTCTTTGGGCTGTCTGACCTGACCGATCTGGACGAACACCCGACCATGTTTGGCGCGCGCTTCCTGATTCGGTTTCTGGATGCGCCTGGTTTCCAGCAGGCTGTCTTCGTAGGGCTGTCCTTTGGGGGAGCG
>JADFRU010000251.1:0-3584 GCA_022561115.1 Chloroflexota bacterium
TTGTTTACGGGGCAATATCACAACGAAGACTACCCAAACAGACGTGACTGATGGTGTGCTAACTTCGCGAGACGTGATCGCTCCCGTGGTCCGACACGCCTGAGCGCCGTCCGGGGCCCATCGCGGGTGGACGAATTTAGGCCATAATGTCCCGCTATGCGGGTAAAAGGCGCTCGCCGGACCCGGCCGCAATCCTGATTTGCGTGGAAGTCGAGCAACAGATCAACCGGTGTGGGATGTTTTCCAATCCCGTCTACCCTTTCACCGTTGTTGTCATGGCGCTGAGCGAGAACGCTCACAGATGCGTCATACCCCGGATTCCTCCCGGCATTAGTATGTGCGGGAGCCGCGCTTCCCTGGTCAAGAATGGATCGTGGTTATGGAGGGTTCCGTTGCCACGGTTACTTCTCGTCTCCAACCGTTTGCCGGTGACGTTACGCAGGTCACGCTCGGGCAAGACCGAAATCGTTAAGAGCTCCGGGGGACTGATAGCGGGGGTAGGTCCCGTCCACCAGTCCCAGGGCGGCCTGTGGTTCGGTTACCCGGGCGAACACATGGATGAAGAGGCGCGCGCCGCACTGGATGCGGCTCGTTATGTTCCGGTGCCGGTTTCGGCCTCCGAGATGCGGGGCTACTACTCCGGGTATTCCAACTCATCGCTGTGGCCCCTTTTCCACTATTTCCCCGAGCGCGCCAGGTTTGAACGGCGGGAGTTTGAGGCCTACCGCACGGTCAATGAGCGGTTCGCTGACACGATCGCAGAGCGCGCCCTGCCCGGCGATACGATCTGGGTCCACGATTATCAATTGATGCTGTTGCCGAGCATGCTGCGCGAGCGTTTGCCTGACACCCGGATCGGCTTCTTCCTCCACATACCGTTTCCTTCATCCGAGGTGTTCGGACTGCTGCCGCAGCGGGAAGAGATACTTCGCGGCCTGACGGGGGCTGACCTGATCGGCGTGCATACGTATGACTATGCCCGTCACCTCGTCTCCAGCTTCCGCCGTTATCTCGGTGTATTCGGGCATGAGGGGACGATAAATATCGATGGCCGAGATGTGCAGATAGCGGCTCATCCACTCGGTATTTCGGTCGAAGACGTGCGTGGTTACGCGTATTCCAGCAACGCAGAGAGCAGGGTCGCTGACCTGATGAGGGACATGCGTGGCCGCCAGATCCTCCTCAGCGTTGACCGTCTCGACTACACGAAGGGCCTTCCCCTGAAACTTGAGGCCTTCAGGACCGTGCTTGCAAACTACCCGAAATGGCGGGACAACGTCGTGCTGATCCAGGTCGCTGTGCCCTCACGCACGAACATCGAGAGCTACCGGGCGCAAAAAGCTGAGGTGGAGCGCCTTGTCGGTGACATAAACGGCGCGTTCGGCCGGCCGGGCCGTGTGCCGATCCATTACATATACCGCTCAATCCCTTCCGCTGAACTCGGCGCCCTGTACCGCATTGCGGACGTGGCGGTTGTGACCCCGCTCAGGGATGGCATGAACCTCGTCGCCAAGGAGTACATCGCCGCGCACTCGGACGCTCCGGGCGTTCTCGTTCTGAGCGAGTTCGCCGGGGCGGCGAGCGAACTCGGAGAGGCGATTCGCGTCAATCCTTACGATGTTGATGGAACCGCACAGGCGATAAACCAGGCGCTGGAAATGCCCGTAACAGAGCGCCTGACCCGTATGCGAGCGATGTTCCGGAGGGTCAAGGGCAACGATGTCCACGCCTGGTACCGGCGTTACCGGCGGGCGCTGGACAGGAAATCGGTGGACGATGTCACCGTCCCGGTGCGGTACTCGCCTGAAACGCTGGTGAAAAAGGTAGCTCCCGAATTACGGAAAGCCGGGCGCCTGCTGTTCTTGATTGATTACGACGGGACGATCCGCGAGTTCGTCAGCGACCCCTTTGCCGCCTCGCCGAACGAGGAAACGCTCTCCACACTCAAGGGGCTCGCCGCAATCAAGGGCGCGCGCGTGGTGATCGTGAGTGGACGCGGTCGCGAGACGCTGGAAGAGTGGTTGAGCGATACCGGCGTGGGGTTGGTGGCCGAGCACGGCCTGTGGTTCCGGCTCTCGCCGGACCAGGAGTGGCATGGCGACGGCGATCAGATTGACCAGACGTGGAAAACGCACGTGCGGTCGGTGCTCGATGAGTACGTCGATCGCGTGCCGGGGTCACTGGTTGAGGAAAAGGTGGCATCGCTGGTATGGCATTACCGTGCGGCGGCGGATGATCTGGCCAACTGGCAGGCGCGTGAACTTGCCGATTACCTTGAGGAGTTCCTCGCCAGTGAGCCGCTGGAGGTCCTGGTGGGGGCCAAGAACGTGGAGGTCCGTCAGCATGGTCTCAGCAAGGGCGCCGCTTACGAACGTATACAGGCGGAAATAGGGCCGTTCGACTTCGAGCTGGCTATCGGCGATGACCGGACCGACGAGGACCTGTTCGCCGCCGTTCCGAGCACCACGTTTACCATCCACGTTGGACCTGAGCCGAGCCGGGCGGAGATGTCACTCTCGTCTCCCGAGGCGGTTCTCCTCTTCCTGAAGGGCCTGACGGACCTGGCCCGAGAGTAAACGCCGGACGCCGGCGCGGAATGGCGGGGGAGAGTTTCAGGGTCGATCTCAAAGTTAACCAGGGCAGGAGCAGCAGTCTGTGGACACCGTAAATATCGATGGCGTGAAGATCGCCTACCGTGAGACCGGCCAGGGTTTTCCTCTCGTGTTCGCCCACGAGTTCGCCGGGAGCATGGAGAGCTGGGACCCGCAGGTGAACTACTTTGCCCGCCGGTACCGGGTGATCGTTTACAACGCACGCGGGTACACGCCCTCCGATGTGCCGGACTCGCCGGACGTTTACGGGTATGAGCAACAGGTCGCTGATCTTTACGGGCTGTTGAATCACCTGGGGATCGAGGAGGCTCATATCGGCGGGCTGTCGATGGGCGCTTACACGACGATCATGTTTGGCCTCACTCATCCGGAGATGTGCAGGTCATTGATCGTGGCGGGGGCGGGCAGCGGTTCCGACGACGTTAAGAAGTTCCACGTCAGCGCCGCGAACTACGCGGACCTGATGGACTCCGGCGGCATGGATGCGATGCGCAAGTACATAACCGGCGATACCCGGGCACGGTTCCGGCTCAAGGACCCTGCGGGCTACGCTCTTTTTGAAGATCTGTTCATGGCGCACTCAGCGAAAGGCTCGGCCAACACCTACCGCGGTTTCCAGGGAACCAGACCTTCAATTTATACCCGCGAGGCGGAGCTAAGAGAACTCCGAATCCCGATGCTTATCGTCAACGGTGACGAGGATGAGCCGTGCCTGCCCGCCGGGCTGTTTCTGAAGCGCACCGTCCCGGCAGCGGGGCTCGCGCTGGTTCCGCAGACGGGTCACGCCGTCAACATTGAGGAGCCGATGGCGTTTAACCAGCTTGTTGGCGAGTTCCTGTCGCTGGTGGAACTCGGGACGTGGCGCTCGCGAAATTACGGAAGCGGCGACGCCTGGTAACGGACGCCCTTTAACGCCCTCCTGGTAACGGACTGGGGGGGCACGGTCTGTTCGATGAGGTCCGTGACATGGAG
>JADFRU010000252.1:0-3559 GCA_022561115.1 Chloroflexota bacterium
CTCGGCGTCGTCAAGGCGGTCGGCGCGGACCGCTGCGGTTTCGTCACGGTTGCCGTTGACGTTTCACCGAAATGTGACTGCGCCGGATTCTCGGATGTGCCGATCGTCCCACACCTCGGCGTGTTCGCCAGCATGGACCCGGTCGCCATAGACCAGGCCTGTGTGGACGCTGCACAGCATGCTCCCGGAATCCCCGGCTCCCTGGCGGAAGAAGTCGGTGTGGACGCCCCCGGCGATCGCAAGTTTGACCTGGCCGGCTCCGCCATTGAGGGCGCAAGCGAGCAGACGACGATCAACACCGGCGTCGTGAACGGCCTTGGCTCCCGTGAGCACGAACTCATTCACGTGGAACGGGCCGGGGCCGAAAAGTTCCGGTTCCCGCTCGACCGGCGACCGACTCGACAGCGCTTCGGGAAGATGTTCGAGAAGTTCCAGCCGTTCCCGTTCGACCGATACGACACCCGCGGCTTCAACCGCCTCCCGGAGGTGGACCTGGACGCCGTCAAGGGCCACGCCGGTCCTACGGTTGACCCGCACTCGCACGGCGAAGCCCCGTACCACGGTGACGGCGTGTGGCACCCGGGCATGGAGGAGGCCGCCGGAAACAGTGGCATGAAGCCGACCGCAGATGAAAAAGCGGAGACCCCCGCCGGCGACGATTAGTCAGGAACGGCGCCAGGACCGTCAGAAGTCCTCAGAAGTTCCAGGGGGCGTTCCCGGTAACCGGGAACGCCCCGTTTTTGTCCGGCGTCCCGTCCGCTTGCCTCCGGACGATTTTTCGGCCATCCTGAACGCCGGAAGTTCGGTCAGGGGCATGTTCTCCGGCCGGCCGCCCGCTGATAGAAGAAGACCATGATCGCCCCGGGAGTACCTCTCCCGGCGGTAGCAGGGTAAGGGCGGGGCAGAGGTTTCATCGTAGAAACGCACCCTTCCGCAGATTTTCAGATAGTTACTTAAGACAGATCCTTCCCGTACCGGGACTACACCGGACGCGGGATCCGCAGGGATTACCAAGCCACAAGGAGACGGAAACAGTTGGCCAGGGCACAAGATCAGCTCGATGAAGCGATTTCCATCATGCGTGAGACCGCAGGTGGGCTTGACGATGACCTCAAGGCGCGCACAGAAGCAGCCGCCTCCGCGATGGAAGTCCACCGCGAGAAGTTCTTTTTCCAGTCCCTTACTGGACTGCCGTTTGCCGTGAAGGCTAACAAGGGCGCAAAGGCGCTGGCCGCGGCCGCCTCTGAAACTACCGTCGGGGTTTTGGAAGCGGTCGCAAAAGAGATTGACGACAAGGCCGACGCTCCCGGCACGGTCCTGACCTGAAATGTCGACCATCCTCGTGACGGGCGGCGCCGGCAGCATGGGCCGCCTGGTCACCGGACGCCTGCTGGACGCGGGCCACACGGTGCGCGTCTTCGACCTTCCCTCCGTTAATTACGAAGGCCTGGAGGGCGAGCCGAATGTCGAGATCGCACGCGGGGATCTGACCGACCCCTCGGACGTGCGCCCCGCCTGTGAGGGCGTGGACGCCATCGCACACCTCGCCGCCATCCTTCCCCCGGTCGCCGACGCTAAACCGGAACTGGCCCGCCACGTGAACGTTGACGGCACGCGCGTCGTGATCGAGGCCGCAACCGCTGTCGCGCCCGGTGCGCGCCTGGTACTCAGCTCATCGGTGAGCGTCTACGGCGTCACCTTCCCGCATGGCGACGAAATCACGGTGGACCGGACCGCCGCTCCGGACGACGTGTACGCCGAGACCAAGGCAGAGTCCGAGCGACTGGTGGTCGAGTCTTCCCTGTCGTGGGTCGCACTCCGGATTTCCGGCGTCGCAGTGCCGGTGTTCCAGGAGCCGCCGTCGGAGTGGCCGTTCACCGCCGACGAGCGGATCGAATTCGTTCATCGTGACGACGCCGTCTCAGCGCTGGCCGCAGCCCTCACCGCAGCCGGCGCAGGCCGCAGGATTTACAACATCAGCGGCGGGCCGAGCTGGCGCATGCCGGGCGAAAAGTACGTGAACGACTACTACGAGCTCGTCGAGGCTGACCCTGCGCTGGCGGTGTACCAGGCCAACCCCGGCCACTTTGACTGGTACGCGTCGGCGGACGGTCAGGCTGCGCTGTCGTACCAGAACACGTCTTACGAGCGCTACCTGGAGCAGATCCAGGAAGACATCACGAGGATGCTCGGGGAGTAGGGCGGGCTCCATCTGTACGGTGTTGTCGCCGGGTTCGATCCTTCCCGGACACAGGTCGCAGGGGTCGATCGGTATCGACCCGAGGGCGGACAGCCGGCCGTCCCTGCGGAATCGCCGGAAGGCCTGCCGTTGTACCCACACGCCTGTCTTTGCGGCCAGTCGGGACGTGATGTGGGGCCCGGGTTCCGGTTATGGGCCCGGTGCTGCGCGTATCCGGCCCAGCGCCTCTAACACGCGCGCCGGGTTCATCGGCGTATGCGTCATCCGCACGCCGAGCGCGTCATGGATGGCGTTGGCTATCGCCGCTACCGGCGGCACGATCGGGATCTCTCCCGCGCCACGCACGCCGAACGGGTGGCGGGGGTTTGGCACTTCGACGATGATCGTCTCGATCTCCGGCAGATCGGGTGCGACCGGCATCCGGTAGTCTGTGAAGCCGGGGTTTGCCATCGTTCCGCCGGGGTCCATGAAATAACCCTCGTTCAGGGCCCACCCGATTCCCTGTGCCACTCCGCCCTGCATCTGTCCCTCCACGAGCGCCGGGTGGATCGCCGTTCCCACGTCCTGCACGGCGGTATAACGGACCACCTGAACCTTGCCGGTATCGGTATCTACCTCGACGTCGACGATGTGCGTCCCGAACACACTTCCGCCTGGCGATGGCAGGTCCAGGGCCGCCACCACGCTCACCGGCCCGCCTGTCTTGTCCAGTCGTCCCGCCAGCTCCCGGAATGAAAGCTTGAGCGCCGGGTCTGACGTTGCGATGAACGTACCGTCATTGAACGACACCCCTCCCGGGTCAATCCCCCAGAGCAGCGCTGCGCGGCCACGGAGCTCGCCGATCAGCCGTGCCGCCGCCGTGAAGGCCGCTGCTCCTGTCGCGAAGGTGGTCCGGCTTCCGTGTGAAATCTCGTTGAAGCCCACCCCCAGCGTGCCGGCCATGGTGGGCCGGACGTCCTGTGGCGGGATGCCGAGCGCCTCGGCCGCCTGCATTGCGATGCTCGTCCGGCTGCCCCCGACGTCCACCGAACCGAGGGTCATGGCGACCGTTCCGTCAAGGTCCACGCGGAGCGCCACCGACGACTCCCGTCCCGCATGCAGGACGAACCCGGACGCGATGCCGCGGCCGCGGATACGCCCGCCACCCGCATCGCGCTCCAACGGCGTCGCCCAGTGGTCTGAGGATCGCGCCGCCTCGAGCGTCTCGACGAATCCGATCTTTGTGAAGGCCGGGCCGTCTGAACGGCGGGTACCCTCCCGCGCTGCGTTCTGCAAACGAAACTGGAACGGGTCCCAGCCCCGCGCCCGGCCACGCGCGTTCACCAGCGTGTCCGTCGCAAAGGTGACCTGCGGCGCGCC
>JADFRU010000010.1:0-13825 GCA_022561115.1 Chloroflexota bacterium
AGCGTACTGGCCGGAGCGACCACCCCCGGGACCAGGTAGTGCATCGGTACGACAACGCGCGGCGAGAAGGTCATCGCCAACCGCCACACCTCTTCCCGGCTCAGCAGGTGCAGGGAATCATCCACCGGCACCATCACGACATCGGCCGCGCCGACGCCGTCACGCGCCTCAGGCGACACATCAGCCCGGTTGTCTCCGCAGTGGACGAACTTCACGCCGGCGGACTCCACCACCACCAGGCTGTTGGGCATAACCCACTTTCCGGCATGCACTTCCGGGACGGCCGTCACGCGGATGCCGGGCGTCTCGAACGCGCCCGGCCCGGTCAGCACCGCCGGAGACCCGGCGACGCGATCTACCGCGTTATGGTCAAAATGGTCGTGGGTTGACACCACCAGGTCCGCCATGATGTGCGGGAAGTCGTGCTCAAACCATGCCGGCCGTCCCTCGGGATCCTGGTAAGGGTCAACGACCACCCTGGCGCCGTCCGGGGCTGTCCACAGGAACGCCGCGTGGCCGATGTACGTGACGGTTACCGTGGGCGCGCCGCCGGGATTTTCGTTCTCCATTCGCGCAGTCTAACGCGCCCGGGTTCCGGGATATGCCGGCCCGCATAGCGCCACTGGCCTGATACGCGGCAACCGGTAAAGCTCAACCCGCGGCGGCCCGGCAATGCTTCTCGCTGCGCTCACAGGGAACCGTATTCGGCCGAGTAACGCCGGTCGTGATCTGCCCTGCCCGGCGTTCTCACACCTGTATGCGACTATGCAATGAAATTCGCAGGGTGTTTTGTGCCGGTGGAGGCCCTGCACGCCCGTCCGGGTCCGGCCTCCGCTACAAAGCGGTACGCCGGCCTGAATCGCCCCGGATTTACCTGGTCATTTCAAGCTCCAGCGAGGGGGCAAAATCTATTTCCTCGCCCGGGTCCGCACCGTCGTCTATGCCGAGGAGCGCCAGAATTGGGCTGGAGCCAGGTCCCTTGTCGCCGATCGAGGTGACCCGGGTTTTCGTGAACTCCGAGGCCGCTTCCATCTGCCGCGTGAAGTCGAGCAACAGGTCGTAGGATCGCGATGTGGCTCGGACGGTCACCATCAAGCCATCGTCGTCCACTTCATCCAGGGACACGCCGGCAGGAACCCGGCTGATGATGGAGTCCAGGGAATCTGAGAACCCGGCCTCATTGTTCCGAATCGCCCCCGATGCAGCAAGTACGGCCTCGGCCTCAACCCTGACCCTGGAGACCTGCGTCTCAATGCGAACCTGTTGACGCAGCTTGCTGACGCGTTGATCGATGCGACGCTCCAGGCTCGCGAGTTGCGCGTGGGCGTCGCCGGTCCTGCTGCGAACGTCTGACACCTCGCCATAGCCAATAGCCAGGCCCAGTGCGAAGACCGCCGCAGCCGCCCCGGCAGCGATTGGCTTGACGGGCAGGGTCCGCGGCTCATAGGCGGCCGGCAAAAATCGCAGGTCCGGCCGTTCAACATCCTGCGCCTTGCGGCGCTGCCAGAGTTTCCGCCCGCGGAGCACGGCCATGCCGACGTTAGCCGCCATCTCATCGAACGGAAAATCACCCGGTGCTGCGACCCCGGCCGGGAGCTGCACTACGTTGTAGCGACGCTTGACGAGCGCCGCCGTCACACGCTCCACATCCGGGCCCCGGCCGGTGACGAAGACGGGCGTCTCCGCCAGGATCGTGGCCTGGGGATTGAGAATGTCATGGAATTCGACGGCGCGTTCAACGTGTGCCGAAAGGGCGCGCCCCCACTGTTCATCGTCCAGCTTCTCGCTGAAGTGCATATCCCGGACGACTTCTGGCAGGCCGTCTCTGACCACAATTGCCGACACGGAGTCCAACTCAACATCGACGATCATCGCCATTTTTTCATGTACGGCCGCAGCCAGGGCCAGAGCCTTTGGCGCCACGGCGACGGGCATCATGCCGGTCTCTTTGATGGGGCGAAGATTCGTTTCGAGCACGTTGCGGAATATCCCGAGGGCGTACACCTCAAACGGCTCCCCGGGGTCATTGTCAGATTCATCACGTGACGAGGAACGCACCGGCTCATCGTCATCCACGATCGGTTCCAGCGCCTGGGCGTGCCAGTCCATTTGAACGTCAGACGGGGTAACCGAGAGCCGCTCTCCGGCCAGCGCTTTTACAGCGATGTCCATCCGTTTCTCGCCGTGATCCAGCAGTACAAACCGTCCCTGGACCGTGTTGCGTCCGGAGATGACGACCCCGGTACGGCGTCGCCTCACCCTGCTGCCCTCGTAGAGCGAAGAAACGACGGCGATTATCGCACGCTCAAATCGCGGTTTATCTATTACCGCGCCGTCTTCCACTACGCCCCGTGGGATGTCACCAGAAGACCAGTGCAGCACCTTGTTTCCACGCGTCACCAGCACCCGGATAGAACGGTCATTAACGGCGATCGTCGTAAACGAGCCGAGAGAGCCCGCGGCCTTGCGGGACGCGGCTCGCTTGCCGGACGATGCGCCCCGGCCCGTGCGATGACCGATCTCCCCGAACGGGCCTCGCTGGGATCGCTCCCGGGGAAGCGAGGACCTTACGCCGCCCGTCTCCTGCCAGAACAACGCTCGCCCGGCCCGCCGGGTTTGCGATCCCACTCGGTCAGCCAGCCGTTGCACGCGGCCTTTGCGAGCGTTGGCCTGGACTCGCGTGTCAACACGGCCTCCCATTCGCCGGGCGAACAGCCGCCCGTGGAATAACCTGCGGGGCCTCAGTACAGACTTCATCGGTTGGTGTCCGCGAGGGTGTTCACGGAGACGGAATCGTCTGTCTCCCCAACTTGTGCGCCGTCCGTCTGATCCACACCGGCCTCCGTTATATTCAGTTCACTGCGCACCATCGCCGTGATCGTCAGCATGAATGTATCGCCGTCCCGCGAAACAGTTGTCGTTGTAACTTGCAGCGCTTCGATGTTGCCCTTCTCAAAAGCACGGAGGAAGGCCTGCAATTCAGCAAGGTCCCCGCTGGTGCGAACCAGGTAAGGGATGGCGCCGTACTCGCGCTCTTCTACAAAGACAACCGTGTCCCGCTGGGCGGCGGCGGTGATGAGGGTGACGCCCGTCTGATCCGCTGCGTCAAGGACGCTCTGTACAAAATCCGAGTCAGCCGACGGCTTGATCCGCCCGTCAATGGCGCTCGCCAGCACCGCTTCCCATGTCTGGAGTTGCTCATCCAGGAGCGGGATCTCCTGAGCGGGAATAGTCAACGTCCGGCGAGCGTCTGAGACCTGCTCGGTGATCCCGCTCAGTGAGCGTTCACTCATCAGGTAAAAGCCCGCCATCGCCAACAGCATCAACGTGGCGATGATGGCCGCCACCGACAACGTCAACCGCTTGACGACGGCGTGCAAAATCCCGGTGACCTGCTCGCGCAGGGTCGGATCCGGCATAGCGTGGTCTAGATCAGCGTAAGTTGTCATTTAGGACTTCACCCAGGAGATCACTTCTACCCCGGTAGAGCCCAGGGTGGCGTCGATATCTACCGTGCAACCGTTGATGGTTGCGTTGATGTGAAACGCCCGCACAGCCGTTACCGGCGCGGTCTCGCCGGTGTTTACAGTTGGCTGGTTGCTCGGCCCCGTGTCCTCAACGGTGCGCATCGAAGATACGGCGAAGATGGTGCCGGGCAGCAGCGCTCCGCTCAAAGTGAACGACAACGTGATCGGCACGCCGGGAAGCATCGTCGTGGGATTCACGCCCCACCTGTGCACCGAACGGTCATTGATCACGTCATGGCTGATCTGCGGGTCGGAGGCGCTGATGCCGCTCGTGGAACCGGGGTCGTAGTCAAGGTCCCGGGAGACTGCGTGCTCAAACCATTCCGCCGTGAGCGTGTCGACACCGTTGTTTGTGGCGGTCAACGTGTATGTGAAGGTCTCCGGTGATCCAGCGCTTACCTGTGATGGCGTGACTGACGTGACGATATCCACGTCCGATGTAGCGTCATCAACACGGATGGCAGCGGACATCGGCGCAGAGACCGATCCCACGTTCTCGACACGGATCGAGGCGCCGGTCCAGTAGTTGCCGGCGCCCTCGTCAAACGTCGCCTGCCATTCAAGGGTCGCCTGGCCGCCGAACGGTGCGATCGTCACACCCGGCGCGAGGAACCATCGCCACCGGCCGGCCGTGAAGATCGGGTCGGCGGTAGTCATACCGGTGGTCGTCCCCGTCAGGAATGCCGGGGAATGCGCCCGCGGGTCAGCCTCGGCCCGGGTTACGACGTGCTCCTCGTTGTCGTTGTTGATAATGAGCAGCGTGTAGCTCACGGTCGTGGGCGTATTTTCGATGATGGAGTTCGGCGTGACCGTAAGAAACGCCGATATGCCTTCGGCCTCGGCTGCGACGGCCTCGGAAGTCACCGTGACGGTGGCGTCGCCGGCCGTCAGGCTCAGGGTATAAATCGCCGTCGGGGGCGTCCCGGTCATGGATGCGAGGAAGACGGGGTCGTTCTCGATCCTCCACAGGCCGTGTTCGGCAGCGGCGGCGGCGGGGTTGCAGACGCTAGGGGCGGTGGACGCCCCGACCTGGAAATCGTTCGTGGCGCGTGCAAGGAATGGGAGGGCAAGTAGCGTCGTGCCGATCAATCCGGCAACGGCGAGGGCCAGGATGGCGGATCCGCCCTGCGCGCGGACGGTTCCCGGTGAGAAGAGCCGGCGTGCGAGAGACGTGAGCGTGGCTAGCATGTCATCCTCCCTTCATGGCGAGGTTGATGTCCACCGTTTCGTTGATGGTGGTGCGCGTGGGCGCTGTGGCCGTGAACGCGACCGTCAACAGTGATCCTGCACGGGTGAAACCCAGGCCGGAGAGATTCTTTGCGACCGTGCTCGGAACGCCGTCACAGGTCCTGATGAGATCGGAGCCGGACAGCGTGTAGATGCAGACGTGGGGGCCGGTGTCGTCGGTCCACTCCAGTTGCGCGGAGGATACCGGGGCGCTGGCGTCCGGGATGTCTGTTGATGTGGTGCGGTAAATGTCCCGCTCAAGCCAGAGCGCGGCGCGGCGTATCTCCACCGTCACAGATTGCTTGGCGCCGCCGATCGCTCCGGCCGTGGTCAACTCCCACATCGAGGTCACCATTACGCCGCCGATGGTGGCCATGATCGCGACCCCGGCGACAACCTCGATGAGCGTGAAGCCGCGTTCCCTGCGCTCACCGGGATTCCTGGAAGCCCGGTAGCCCGGGTGTACCGCCGCCGCTATGACGCTGAAAATGCGGGTCACTGCGCTCACCGGTTCACCTTTATGATCTCGGTCGTCAGGAGTACCTGTCCCTGGAAAGTGACCGTGATCGTAATGTTCTGGATCTCAGAGTTTCCGCCATCCACGGGCGAGGTCTGGTTGGATACGGTGTAGTTGTCCGGCGCGTTGACCGGGGCGTACACACCGGGCGTCAGCACAAACGGCGCGTCATAGATGAAGTTGGACTGGGACGTGGCTATCCAGTCAGCCGTGCCGTTGAGGCTGGTCCGGTTTGAGAGGCGCGCTCCTGTCGACAGGGATGACAGCATCGCTGCCGTAGCGGTCCCGAGGATGGCGAGCGCTACAACGGCCTCGATCATCACAAACCCGATCTGCCGACGCCGGGCGCCGGGTTTGCCAGAGCGGCGAGACCCGGTGTTGCGCGCGCGGGTAATGCGCTTGAGCAACCGGGCCGTCATACTGACCATCAGGCTTTCCCCTCACGCCAGATCAGGCGTTAAGCCGCTTCCGTCTGGAAACGACCACACCATGGTCCGTTGCCGCGGATGGGCCGGAGGTGACCGTCCGTGTGCATTGCGTGTGGGACCGGAGATGCCCGATCAATACGCCCACCGGACCGGGCGTTCGCTCACCGCCGCAACACGTTTTTGGAGCGCCAAAGCGCTGAACGCATCCGCTCGATCGCATCGACGCCAGCGAAACTGGCTGTCACGGCGATCGCTGTCGCTGCCCGGCAGCGAACGGCTCAAGAGCCCGGCCCGGATACCCCTCGCAGACGCCGGCCGTCCCGAACGGTTCGGCACCCCGGGCCGGTGGACCTGTTGGCGTCGCGGGCCCCCCCCGGGGTTGCCGTTTCGCCCGTGCAGAGCCCCGGCGCACCCCGTATGTCACGTTCATGCCGCCAGCGAGTCGCTGCTTCCGAAACACCCCGGGCCGCCGCCGAACGCGCACGCTCAATAGCCGGAGGCAAGGTACTTACAGTCGAGCGTCGCCTTCTCCCGGAGTTAGTCGCCCAGCGTGCCCAGCACGGAGTACATCGGCATGATCACGGCGAGGGCCATGAACCCGACCAACATCGCGATCGCTACCGTCGACAGCGGTTCCAGCAGGGCGACAAATGACTTGAGTGTGTCGTCCGCAGACTTGGCGTAGAAGGTGGCCATACGGCGCAGATTGGTATCCAGGGTGCCCGTGTTCTCGCCCACGCGTAGCGCCTGCGTGAAGGTCGTAGGAAACACCCCTGTGTCCGCCAGCGGACGGGCCAGGCCATCACCGGCAAGCAGGCGCTTGCGGGTGGTGACAAGGGCGGCCCGGATCACATCGTTGGAGGCCGTCTCCGTAGCCACATCCAACGCTTCCGGAAGGGAAAGTCCGGCGTCAACAAGCGAGGACAGCGCGGCCGATATGCGTGCCGTATCGGTCTGAATAACTACCGATGAGAGCACGGGGATACGGAGCTGTAAACGGTGCCATGCGGCGTGCCCGCGCTTGCTCTTCAGGTAACGGGTCGCACCAAAGACGATCACCGCCAGACCTACGAGTATCTCCAACGGATTCGCCGTCAGGCTTTCAGACATGAATATCAAGACCCGCGTCGGGAGCGGAAGGGTTGTATCCAGGTTACGGAACAGGTCGATCATCGGCGGCAGGGCCACCGTGAGCATCAGGACGGTGACTGCCAGCCCGAGCGTCAGGACGATCATCGGGTAGATCATCGCCTTACGTGCGTCAGCGATGGCCGAGTCAGCCGTATCCAGGAAGCCCGCCGCCTGGCGCAGGGCATCGGTTATCGGCGCGCCGTGGTCCGCCGTAGAGATGGTACGTACGAAGAACCGGTTGAACACCTTTGGATAGCGACCCATCGCGTCAGCAAGCGGCCGGCCGGAGTTCAGGTCATCCATCAGGCCCTGGATCACCATTTCAAAGGGACGGCCGGCGCGGGCCTCCTTCATAAGTTGCAACGCCGGTACGGCCGGCACCCCGGCCTCGATCAGCGTCGCGAATTCGCGGGCGAACCCCACCACCTCAGCCGTCTTGATCTTCAGGCTCTTGGTGAGCAGTCCGAAGAAGTACCTCTCAGGCGCGTCTTTTGACTTTTTCTTCCGGCGCGCTTTTGGGACGGATCTTGCACGTGTGCTCATGCGGTGTGGACACTCCGAAGGACTTCAAAAAGCGTTGTCGTTCCGTCCATGACCTTGCTCAGTCCGTCTTCCTGCATAAGTTCAAGCCCATCATTGACCGCCTGATCCATCAACTCCAGGTACCCGGCCTCCGCCATCACCTTTGCGCGGAAGTCGTCGGTCGCTGTCAGGACCTCAAATATTCCGGTCCGGCCGTAGTAGCCGGTCTCAGCGCAGAAGTGACAGCCCTCGCCCTTGTAAAGCTGGATATCGTCCGGCGCCGGGTGCCCGAGCGCTTCAAGCCCGGCGCGTTCACCGCCATCCGGGGTGTACAGGACCGGGCAGTGCGTATCGATCTTCCGAACCATCCGTTGAGCAGCGACGCCGAGTAGAGCGGACGCTAGAAGGAAAGGCTCAACCCCGAGATCGATGATCCGGGTTACCGCCCTCACGGCGTCGTTGGCGTGTACGGAGGACAGCACGAGATGCCCGGTCAACGCCGCCTGTACTGCGGTGCGCGCCGTCTCCTGGTCACGAATCTCGCCGACAAGGATGACATCCGGGTCCAGACGAAGGACTGCACGCAGGATCTCGGCAAATCCAAGCCCGACCCGGTCCGACACTTCCAGCGAATTGATACCCTCAAACCGGTACTCCACCGGGTCTTCGATGGTGATGATGTTCGATTGCCTGTTATCAAGCTGGTTGAGGGCCGCGTACAGGGTCGTCGTTTTCCCGGCGCCGGTTGGCCCGGCGACGAGCAGAATGCCGTACGGCGCCTTCAACATCTTGCCGATGGCGCTCGCCGGTCCTCCCCGCAGTCCCAGGTCGTCCAACGAAAAGAGCTGGAGTGACTTGTTCAGGATCCGCAGCACGATCATCTCGCCGTGGACCGTGTCCGCCGTCGCGGCGCGAATGTCCAGGTTTGAGTTGCCAACCTTGAGAGAGAAGTGGCCGTCCTGCGGCCGGCGGCGCTCGGCGATGTCCATGCCCGCCATCACTTTGAGCCGGGAGAGGATGGCCCCGTGTGACGCCCGGGGAAAGCCGGCGATTTCCTGCAGGAACCCGTCTACCCGAAACCTGACCCCTACCCGGTCTTCAAATGGCTCGATGTGAATGTCTGTCGCCCGCGCCTTGACCGCCTGCGCCATCAAGCTGTCGAGGGCGGCGATAACAGGACTGTCTTCCTCGTCCATTTCGTTGTACGAGGCCTCTTCTCGTACAAGCGGGATCTCGCGCACAGGCTCGCGCTCGTCAGCGCCGTAAGCGTTGGGACCGGAGAATCGGGCGTCCATTGCCTGGACCACGTCTTCAGGCATCTGGGCCGAGTAGTGCACGTCAATCGCCCGCAGGATGTCCGCCGGGTCCCCAAGGACGGGCATGACCTCCATGCGGGTCCGCGCCTCAAGGCTCCGGATGGCAACGTAGTCGGATGGGTCCGCCATCACGACCGTCAGGCGACGCCCCTCGGCCCGTGCCGGGAACGCACGGTGCGCCCGCGCCAGCCGCTCCGGCACCATGTCGGTCGCCATGTCTTCCGGTTTGAGCGCGGACCAGTCAAAGGTCCGAGGCCCGCTCTCACTGTCCGACTCGCTGTCCGGTTTGGTCCCGGGCTTCCCGTCTCCGGACGGGGTTTCATCAGCGCCCCGTGCGAAACGTTCAGGGACTGCCGGGTCATCCGGTGCGAGCACCTCTGTTGTAACGTCCGTATCTGTGGTGGTGTCAGTGATATCGGTCACGCTGCGGCCTCCAGTCCCCGGGTCGTATCCAGGATCTCGGTGCGATTCCCGGTGCAAATCCAGCCCGCCCCGATAGCAACGCGTACGGCGTGGGCCCGTCCGCGAGCGCCGAGCTTGTCCAGCACATGGGACATGTGGTTTTTGACGGTGCGTTCCGCTATCCCCAGCGATACGCCAATCTCCTGGTATGAAAACCCGTCAGCAACCGTCTCAAGGACGTCGCGTTCCCGCCCGCTTAGAGGACACGGGACGGACACTGAACTTGCCGGTTTGACCGCGGGCGGGGGCGTTACGCCCGTTACGCCAAGAAAACGCCGGCGTAGTTCAACCGCCAGCTCCCAGACGAGCGCTGGTTGCCCCGCCAGATCCCGCTGTATGGGAGAGCCTCCGCGTCCGATCTCGATCACAGCCTTGAACAGGTCTTCCGGGTTGTCTCGGCCAACACAGCCTCGTGCTCCGGCAGCAACAGCGAGCGCCATATTTTCCCGGCCCACACGTTCTGAGAGAACGATCGCCGGGATGCCCTCCCCGCTCCCGCCGGCGGTAAGCAGGCTGTCCAGCAGAGTTTCGGTCTCTGCGTCAGGCCGGGCGGTGTCCACTACGGCGATATCGACAGACACTTCGCTAATCCGAGCCAGCGCCTCCCCCGGTGACCGGGCGGAACCTGTCACCGCCACATGCCCGGACTGGCGGAGCGGCCGCATGGCGGCCGGCCAGTAGGCCGATGACGGGTCGTCGAAGGTCTGATCGACTATGAAAAGACGGATCTGGTTCAAATTGTCACTCCCGGACAAACACGGATGGGGACACGGGGTACGGCGCCGTCAATAGCGCACGGCCATTCGCTGTCGGTTGTTCTGTCAAGGGTCATGGGGCCCAGTCTGGCCATGCCGCCGTTGTGGCCCGGTGGCCCGCAGGTGTGCGCTTGGTGTGTACCCGCAACCGTCACGTTCGCCACATTGCTTTAACGGGACGCCCGGGTCGTTCCCGGTTAAGTAACTATCTGAAAATGTTCTTCCCTTGTGAGATGCATTTGCGCGAGCGTGCGAAGGTTCCATCGTGGGACCGCACCGGACGGCAGCTTTCGAGACCGTCTCACAGCCGCGTTGTAGGGGCGAATGACTATCCGCCCTTTCCGGCAAGGCTGGTCATTCCCACGCCCCGCCGGACCGCCCGGGCCGGTAGTCAGCGGCCCCTACGATGCGTTGGATGATGGAGACGTTCATGCATACATGGCGAAAGCTTGCGGGATAGTTACTGAGTAGCGGGATCCCCGAAAGTTCGCGTAGCGCACGCAAACGTCATCGTCTTCACGCGTGACGGAACGCCGTACACGGCTCAACGTTCCTTGATCTCGGTCGCTCCGGTCTCCAGGTAGCGGGTCACCACGTACGGGATTCTTGAGAGAACACGGACGCGCTCCCGTGGCATTCCCGCGCGGGTGTTTTCCATATGTCGCGATGGGCGTTGGGCGCGATGACGTGAGGGTAACCCGGGTAGATGGTGGTCATCGGCGCTCCTGTAACCGTTAGTGGGCCCGGGGCGCGAATCATCCAGCGGGCGGGTCCGGGGATACGCCCACACCGAACCCACACGACGCCTCAACCTGGCCCCATCTGGCACGGCGTCATGATTCGGTGCATATCGATTGAATCAGGCAAGGGGAGAACTCAAAAAGAATGTTTGCAACTCGCAGTACCGCCGATAGAAAGCAAGGCGGCTTCACACTGGTGGAGCTGCTGGTCGTGATCGGAATTCTGGCGGCCCTGGCCGCTGTCGTGATACCGAACGTCAGCCGGTTTGCCGGCTCCGGTGAAACGGCGGCGAACGAGACTGAAGAGGTAACCGTTCAGGCCGCCATGGACCTCTTCATGGCCGAGACCGCAGCCATCGCGGTAACGCTCAACGCCACCGCAACCGGCGACTTCCTTGCATCCACACCTGCACTGTCGCCCGCATACCTGAGGACAAGCCCGACCAACTGCACGTACACATGGCTTGATACCGGTATCGTGACCCAGGCCGCCTGTCCGTAGACCCGGTAGGCATATCCGTCCACTAATAAGCGCCGCCGGGCTATGTTTCGCCCGGCGGCGCTTTGTGTTCGGATAATCACGGCCAGTCCACGAGTAGGTGTGTGTACTCACACACGCGGCGAAGAAACACAAATCACAGGCACTTCACCCGCTGATAAGGTGCGATAAGGGTCTGAACTTTCCGACCCGACAACCGCGGGAGACAGGACAGGAATGTCACTGCGTGAGGCCACCGGGCCATCCGGTAGCGGTGCCACATCAATCGCTGGGACCAGGGTGCTCGTCGTTGAAGACGACCCGGGATTTCGCGTCGCCATAGAGGCGGCGCTGGAAGACGCCGGTTGCGAATTGATGATCATCGACGATGGCAACGAGGCGCTGCGAGGGCTGTACTCGTTCAGGCCGGACCTGGTGCTGCTCGATATTCGACTGCCCGGCATGAACGGCCTGGATCTATGTGAGCGCATCCGGGCCATGTCCGAGGTGCCGATCATCATCTTCAGCGCCCTCCACGACACCGGCGAGAAATTACTCGCCTTCGAGCGCGGCGCTGATGACTACGTAGTCAAAGACACACCGATGGAGGAGCTTACGGCTCGCATCGCGGTTGCGCTGCGGCACTCCAACAAGTCCAGATCGGCCGATGTCGAAGAGGGCTACTCGGACAGTTGCGTCGAGATCGATTTCACACGCTACGCCGTCCGGGTTCGCGGCGAGGACGTAGATCTGACGCCTACCGAGTACAAGATTCTCACCCTGCTCGTGAAACGGGCGGGGCAGCCTGTGCCTCCCCAGCAACTTCTCAGGCGTGTGTGGGGGCCCGAGTACGACAGCGAAGACCTCGTGAAATGGCACGTCGGCCACCTGCGACGGAAGATCGAGTTGAACCCGGAGAAGCCGGAGCTCGTCGTCACGCGGCGAGGGTTCGGTTACGTCTACGCTGCGCCCGCCGCGTAGCGCCGATCAAACGCATGCCGTTCTTGCTGGTTGTATCTGCACTGGGACTGCTCGTCGGCGCGATCTCCAACCTCGCCATCGAGCGCACGCCCCCGGTCGAGGGACTGACGCCGCCATCGTTGCGGAACGGGGTGCCGCTCCGGGTGCAGGTCCGGCGCGTGCTGGTGTCTGCGCTCGCAGCATTGCTGTTCGGGCTGGCGTGGTCACGTTTCGGCGACAGCCCGGCGGAGTTCGCCGCCGTTGCTGTTTTCGGCACCGTATTCCTGGTGCTGGCCTTCGTCGATCTCGAAACGCTCTACCTGCCGGATGTCATCATCTACCCGGCATTCGTCGTGGCGATAGCCGTGCTCCCCTTCCGTTCCGATCTCGCTATATGGCAGGGCATTGCCGGAGCCGCCGTTGGGCTGGCCATATTCTTCCCGTTCGCGTGGTTGGGCGACCGGTTGGGCCGTGACATCATGGGTTGGGGTGACGTCAAGTTCACCGCCCTGCTCGGGGCCGTTCTCGGGTTGCAGCTTCTGCTCGTTGGCCTTTACCTGGGAATCCTGATCGGCGGGGTTATCGGGATCGCAGCGCTCCTGGCCCGGGCCTTTGGAGCGCAACGCACCCTGATCCCCTACGGCCCCAGCCTGGCCGTCGGCGGGCTGATCGCCCTGTACGCCGGGAATGAGATCACAGACTGGGCCATCCGAACGCTCTGATCGACGCCGTTCATCCACGGCAGCCGGACGCAGTGATCGCGATATTTTCCGGTTGAAGTTGAAAGACTTCCCAGCTCTTAACATTTCGCGTCCCACGCCACCTCTGGCACAATGACGCGAATCGAATCCCGTCTTCGTATTCCTTTCCGCCTTCGTATTCCTTCTGGGAGCAGCATCGAATGTCGCTTGACCAGGCCCGGCCACTGAAATCGCCCGATGCGCCGATCACCTTCACCGTCTGGTACGACTACATCTGACCGTGGTGCTATATCGGGCTGGCGCGGCTCGACAAACTTGCGGACGAGTTCAACATCGAGTTTGACCTCCGGGCCTTCATGCTCCACCCGGAGATCCCGCCGGAAGGCAGGGTGCGGGAACAGCGACCGGGTGAAGCTGAAGGGGAGCTTAGCCCCCGGATCGCTCAACTTGCGGAGGAAGAGGGCATCGTCATGCGGCGGGCAAAGCTGACCCCGTACACGATCCACGCCCAGGCGGTGACCGAGTACGCGAAGCAGTTTGGCAAGGCAGACGAGTTTCACCACGCCGCATACAAGGCCCTCTGGGAAGACGGGGTGAACCTGGGTGATTTCGATGCCCTGTCGGAAATCGCAACCGGCGTGGGTCTCGACTGGCAGGACATCCTGCCAAAGCTGGAGGCCCGGGAGTACGACCGACTGATCCAGGACCAGTTCGACGAGGCGCTGAAACTGGGCGTGACCGGCGTGCCCGGGTTCTTGATCGACGACCGGATCTGGTTCACCGGCGCACAGCCGATGGAGATGTTCCGGCTGGCCGCGAAAAAGGCGCTCGAGATAAGAGAGCCAGAAAAACACACGGGCCTGGGGATCGGAATCGAGGCCGGCCGGGGGTAGGGTGAGGGAGAAGGCCGCTTCGCCCAGCCCACAGCATCGGCTGACTGCCCGCCTGTTATGCCTTGTCATCCCGGGCTTAATGGCCAAAAATGTGTGCTCTACCTGGTCACCAAGTGGAAATACCAGGCGAAGTAATGAGGCCGTTTGTGGGGTCTGAGACCACGATGT
>JADFRU010000011.1:0-13782 GCA_022561115.1 Chloroflexota bacterium
CGCCCGGCTGTTTCAGGCATGAGATTACGAACCAGTCTGGCATTGACCGTCTGCGATCGACCCGCATCGAGGCGGCGGACGGGAGCATCTGGGCGATCCACTCCGCAGGATAAAAGAGCCGCCAGTTTGTGTACACGGTCACGCGATCTTCCTCCTCTGTCAACACTGCGTAGCGATCACTCACGAGACGTGTTGCTGAATCCACCTCGGTCAACTGCATCTCGCTGTACGGCCGGTCCGAGAACAGGGGACGTGCGCTTCCGGTTTGCGATACGACAGCCCCGGTTCCGGCAGCTTCCCGGGTAGTTCGAGGACGAGCAATCCGTCAACGGTCAGAAACTCAAGGTAGCGTCGGATTATTCCTGCGAGCTCCGCTGCAGGGAAGTGAGCGCACTGGACTGACAACAACTGGATCAGGTCAAACTTGCGGCCCGGGTCGTAGTTCTCGATATCGGCTTCCACAAAACCGATATCGCCGTTTCGCCGCCCGCTGGCATTTTCAAGCGCACGGTCGATCGCCGGTCCAGCGATATCCACGCCGATAACGTCGCAACCAACCCAGGCGAGCGCGATGGCGTGGCGGCCTGAGCCACATGCAAGGTCCAGAACGGAGGGTGGGGCGTCGCCGTCGCCTCGTTTTGACTGGTCCCAGATTTCCAGAATGCGAGACACGTCCGGCTCCGGAGGTCCCACCCCCCCGGAGTTGTCGTCCGTTGCGTTTACGAAACGGCTGGCGAAGCCCGCGTCATCCCACGGTAACCTGCTTTCCCAGGGGCCGTCCGTGCAGGCCTGCAACGACGCCGTAAGTCGTGCCTGGACCAGGCTATCGTTCAATTCTCGCCCTTGATTTAGAGGGTTCGCCCGGGGTCTACAGGCCGGCCAACTGGGCCAGGGTCTCCTGGTGCAGCTTTGTGTCGCCGAACGCAAGCCGTTGTCCGGTCGAGCGCCGGGTCCACAGGTGAAGGTCGTACTCGTGGGTGAATCCGATGGCGCCGTGGCACTGGTGGGCTGTTGCGCATATCCGCGGGTATGCCTCACTCAGGTACGCCTTGGCGAGCGCCACCTGGCGAGTGGCGTCCATGCCCTCTCCCAGGAACCAGGCCGCCTGCCGTGCGAGTTGCCTGCCTGCCTGGACCTCTATGGCCATGTCTGCTGCGTGGTGCTGAATCGCCTGGAAACTCCCGATAGGCCGTCCGAACTGGACCCGGTTCTGTACGTAATCAACGGTGTTGTCCAGCAACTTCTGACCTGCGCCCGCCATCTCGGCGCACTTCCCTGCGGCGCCGTACTGGAACAATTTTTCGAGAATCTCCCAGCCGCCGTTCACCTCACCGAGCACGGCGCTCTTCGGGACCGAGACTTCGCCGAAACTCATGACGGACATCCGGTCAGAGCCGGTCGTCTTGAGCTCGCGTGACTCGACGTTCGAGTTGTCGTTCTCGACGAGAAACAGCGTGATGCCGTCTTTCGGGTCGTCTCCGGTTCGGGCCGCCACGATCAGCATGTCCGCGGCAGCGCCGTCCTGCACGAAGCGCTTCTCGCCGTTAAGGATCCAGCCATCATCCGTCTGCGTGGCCGTCATCTCGGAAACGGACTCGGGCGCCCATGCGGCGGCTTTCTCGTGGAACGCCAGCGCCATCTTGAGTTTGCCCTCGGCGAGTTTCGAGAGCAGGTCCGTCTTCTGTTCGTCTGATCCCGCCATCTTCAGGGCTTCCGCGCCGATGACGGCTGTCGAGAAGAAGGGGCCGGGCAGCATTGCAGCGCCGGTCTCCTCAAGCAACACGGCGAGCTCACTGAAAGTCATACCTGCGCCGCCGTACTCCTCCGGAACCGTAAGGCCCAGCCACCCGAGCTCGGCGATCTGGTCCCACAACTCTTCCGTGTGGCCGACCTCGTCCTCCTCCATCGCACGCACGTACTGCGTATCACAGTTCTCTTCCAGGAACTCACGGGCGGAGTTCCGGATAAGTTGCTGTGTTTCAGAGAGGCCTATGTCCACGTTCAATTACTCCAGTTTTCGTTGTGTGCCGTTCGTTGTGGGTCCAGAGAGCAAGCCAGAGAGCAAGAAGGTCAGCCTCGCGGCAACCCGAGGCCGCGCGTGGCGATTATTCCCTTGTTAATCTCGGTCGTGCCTGCGGCGATAGTGCTCGATACCGCTGTGAGTTGCATCTTCGGATATTTACCGTCGATCGGGGCGAATTCCGAGCCGGGGCCGAGCATTCCGTACATCCCGCCAAGTTCCGTCCCGAACTTTGCGAGCTTTTGCATGAGCTGCGTTCCCAGCACCTTGGACGCTGAAGCTTCTTTGTTTGGCACCTGTCCTACCGACTGCATCCAGGCCACTTCGTAGGCCACCAGCCGGGCGCACTCGATATCGACATCAAGTTCAGCGAACCGGTTTCTCACCAGCGGATCTTCGGTGATCGGCCGGCCGTCAGCCCCGATCTGCTCTTTTGCGAACTGCGCCAGTTCACTCAGGATCCTGCGGCCGCTCGCGGAGTACTGAACACCTGAACGCTCGAAGTCGAGGAGCGTTGCGCCGATGTACCAGCCGCGATCGCGCTCACCAACCAGTGCGTCTTTCGGAAGGTGTACGTCTTCAAATATCGTCTGGTTGAAGTGGTGATTGCCGGCCATGTTGACGATAGGCCGAACCTCTATCCCGGGAGATCGCATGTCCGCCACGAAGAAGCTGATGCCACGGTGTTTCGGCGCGTCCTGGTTCGTGCGACCCAGGAAAAAGATCCAGTCAGCACGATGGGCGTTGGACGTCCAGATCTTGGTCCCGTTTACGACCCAGCCATCGTCCGTCTCGTCCACGCGAAGCTGAAGTGACGCAAGATCGGACCCCGAGTCCGGCTCGGAATAGCCCTGGCACCATTCAACCTCGCCACGTGCCACCGGCGGCAGCAGCGTGCGGCGTTGATCCTCGGACCCGTGGATCATCAGCGTGGGGCCCAGCATCTTGATCGCCGAACCGTCGATTCCCGGGCACCGGGCGTAGGCCATCTCCTCGTTAAAGACGACCTGCTTCATGAAAGATGCGCCGCCGCCGCCATACTCGGTAGGCCACGCCAGGGTCAGCCACCCCTTGCCCGCCAGCCTGGTGCGCATCTCCCGGTTCAATCGCCAGCCCTCTTCGCTGTCCTCTTCGATGCCGTTCCAGTCGTCAGGAAGTTGCTCGTTGAGCCATCCTCTGACCTCGTCGCGGAACTCTTCTTCTTCGGGGGTGAAGGCGTATCTCATTCAGCCCTCCCTGGGCCCGCGTTAACTAGAGCGGCGTCTGACATCAGAAGATGCCTGAAACTCAGTTGTGAGTTCGGAACACCACCGACCCCGGACAATCGCAGCGGTGCACGATCCGCTAGCCTCGTGGCAGTCCGAGACCGCGTGTGGCGATGATGTTTTTCTGGATTTCGGTCGTGCCGGCGAAGATGGTGTGAGCCACGACCGTCATCTGCATCTGCGGGTACTTGCCGTCGATCGGGGCGAACTCGGAACCCGGGCCGAGCATCCCGTACATACCGGCTAGCTCAGTCCCGAATCGGGCCAGTTTCTGGACCAGCGTCGTTCCGAGAACCTTGGCTGCAGAGGCCTCCTTGTTGGGAATCTGGCCCACCGACTGCATCCAGGCGACCTCGTAAGCGACAAGCCGGGCGCATTCAATATCAACGTCAAGTTCAGCAAACTTGCGGCGGATTTCCGGGTCCTCGGACAGCGGGCGGCCGTCCGGCCCCGGGGTGTTCTTGGCGAACTCCAGCAGCTCCCCGAAGGTGCGCCTTCCGCCTGCCGGGTACTGAACCCCGGACCGCTCAAAGTCCAGGAGCGTGGCGGCGATGTACCAGCCACGGTCCCGCTCGCCGATCAGGGAGTCCTTCGGGATGTGGACGTCCTCGAATATCGTCTGGTTGAAGTGATGCTCGCCGGCCATGTTGATGATCGGACGCACCTCGATGCCGGGCGTGTGCCGGTCAGCGACGAAGAAGCTGATTCCGCGGTGTTTCGGAGCGTCCGGGTTTGTGCGGCCGAGGAAAAATATCCAGTCAGCGCGGTGCGCCTGAGAGGTCCATATCTTCGATCCGTTGACCACCCATCCGTCGTCGGTCTCCTCGACCTTCAACTGGAGGGACGCAAGGTCCGAACCGGAATCCGGCTCGGAGTAGCCCTGGCACCACTGCACCTCGCCGCGTGCAATCGGCGGCAGAAGGCGGCGTTTCTGTTCTTCTGTGCCATGCACCATCAGGGTCGGACCGAGCATCTTGATGCCGAACCCGTCGACGCCCGGGGCCTGCTGGTAAGTCATCTCCTCGTTGAAGACGACCTGCTTCATGAACGACGCGCCCTGGCCTCCGTATTCGGTCGGCCACGCCATCGTCAGCCAGCCCTTGTCGGCCAGCTTCTTGCGCATCTCCAGGCCGAAAGCCCAGCTTTCATCGGTGCCATCATCCCCACCGTCCCAGCCGTCCGGCAGTTCGGCCTTGAGCCAGGTCCGAACCTCCTGGCGAAACTCTTCTTCCTCGGTGGTGAACGTGTACCTCATGGAGTCTCTTTCTTTCGTGCCTGAGCGCTGCAATCCGATATGGCATCCCGAAGTGCGCTTCCCGGGAAGCTTCAAGGGCTTTTGATTATGTTTCTGAAGGACCCTCTTACGGGCCGACGGCCAGGCAGGAAACTGTTTTCACAATGCCCGGCACGTTGTGCATTCCCTTGCTCACAAGGTTGCCAAGTGTAGGCAGGTCCTCTGCTTCCGCGATCGCGATGATGTCGTAGGGACCCGTCACGACATCAACGCTTGTCATTTCAGAGACAGACCGAAGAGCAGCGCTGACTTCCGTCGTCTTTCCGACGACGGTCTCGATCAATATGTATGCCCTGGTTGTCATGAGGCGCCTTTCATGCTGTGCCCGGTAGATCAATCAGGTCTCAGCGAAGCCACCAGCATTCCAGATCGGCCATGTCTACTTACTGGGTTTACGATCCGGAAAACCCGTCGCCGCAGGTCGCGTCATGGTATGGCCGCCTCAGAATGGTGTCAACGCGAAACGTCGCATCCTGTAGACGCCTGTGAAAGACGCGGGATGCGACGTTTGAGACTGCCGGAAGGGCCAGAGTGGCCCGTACATATAGAGCTAGAACGCTATTTCGTTCCGGGGGGTCGGCCCCGCGGGGTTCTGAGGGGGCGGGGACGGTTGGCGCAAGGCCGGCGGCACGTAAGGAACGTAACCGCGGGCTACTCTCGCTCGATCCCCGTCCACGCGAGTCACGCGTTCCGGGGTGGCAGGAGTGGGCCGGTTTGAAAGACCGTTCCGTACCCCGATACCGTCGTGGATGGCAGGGCGTTGCGGCGTGACCGGGCGGATCGAATAGACGGGCTCCGGCTGACGCTCCTCGGGCGGCCCGGAATACCGGAATCCCGCCTGCTCTGCGATGAGTGAGAGGAGAGTGCCTGACGCACCGCGTGGCCGGTATACACCGGTCTCCCACTCGCTGACGGTCTGTTGCCGCACGCCAAGGTAGTTAGCGAAGACGCTCTGAGAGACATCCAGAAACATCCGCAGCGCACGAATACTGTCGGCGTCCCAACTATGCCTCGGGTGTCCCGGTTGTCTCATTTCCATAGAACACACGGTAAACAGCCGGGTCGTCGACACCCTAGCGGTAATCGAAACCTGTTCCCACGGAATTGGCCTACCGGTGACGGAGCAAGAGGACCCGGCCGCGGTTAGCCGGGTCCCCGGCGGGCGTTAGAACTTCAGAAGCGGCGTGAACTGGTCTTCCGATTCAAAGGGCCCAACAACGGCGAGCACGAGCTTATTCTCGTCAATGAGACGGTTCGCGATCGCCTTCAACTGGTCTATCTCTACCGCTTCGTACGCTGCGATCACCTCATCGACCGTCTTTACCTCGCCTAGCAGCAGCTCCTGTGAGCCGATAGATCCTGCCACCGCGCGGCTCTCTTCCATGCGCATCAAGATCCGGCCCGTGGTCAATTTCTTGGACTTTTCGAACTCGTCCTCGGTCACGCCGTCGCGAAGCTTGACCACCTCGTCAATGATCACCTTGATCGCCTCGGTAGCGCGCTTCGGGTCCACCCCGGACGATATCTGGAACGAGCCCGCGTCCTTGTAATGCGCCGGGCCGGCGTGGATCGAGTACGCCAGTCCACGCTTCTCGCGCACCTCTTCAAACAGGCGGCTGCTCATCGAGCCGCCGAATATCGTGGAAAGCAGACGGAGTGCGTAACGGTCATCGTCATGGGCGGAAATCCCGTGCATGCCGAGTGACAGGTGGGCCTGCTCCGTGTCCCTGTGCTGTAACCGCATGACCGGACCGTTCAGGTTATCTATGAACGGGAACATGGACGCCGTCTCGCCGTCCTGCAGGTCACCCATCAGCTCGGCGACGTCTGCGACCACGCGGTCGTGGGACAGGGCGCCGGCTACGGAAATAACCGTATTGCCGGCGACGTACTGTGTCCGGTGGTATTCCTTGAGCGACTCGGTGCTGACCGCTTCGACCGATTCGATGCTGCCCGCGATGTCCCGTCCGAGCGGCTGGTCCGGGAACAGCAGGTCGTCCAGCATCATGTCCACGGTCCCCTCAGGGGAGTCGTGTGCGGCCCTGATCTCCTCGAAGACGACCTTTTTTTCTTTTTCGATGTCGTCTTCCCGGAACAGCGGGTCCTGCACCATGTCCAGGAGAACGTCCAACCCCTGCTTGTAGTGGGGGAGTGCGATCTTGCACCAGTAGCCGGTGGCCTCACGGTCCGTGTAGGCGTTCAGGATTCCGCCGACGCCTTCTACCGCCTCGGAAATTTCGCGCGGCGTCGGCCGTTTTCCGGTGCCTTTGAACAGAAGGTGTTCGAAAAGGTGGGACGAACCGGCGAGTTCGTCCGTCTCGTAGCGCGACCCTGCGCCGAAAAGAACCTGGATGCTCACAGCGCCGGTGTGCGGCATGGAGCTGGTCAACACGCGTACCCCGGAATCAAGAACGGTCCGTTCAAATGGCGGCTGGGACCCGGCTTCTGGCATCAAGACTCCCGTCTGAGGTTGAAGCGGGCGTTTTTGCCTGCCCGCAATACAAGGCATGAGGTCCGGCGGCAGCCGGGGAGAGGTTCTAACGGTAGGCCCGGGCACGACGTGGGTCAATGGACGGCGCCCGGGCCGGGTTCTCTGGCAAGCGCCGGATTAGGTCCGCTGGAAGTCGATCCTCGTACTACCACGGCAGAGGCGCTACGGCGCGCAATGCCTTTAAACCGATCTTCAGACGCGTATTTTGTATGCCCACGCGCCGGTAAAATCGATCTTCATGCAACCATCCGCTCCGAAGGTCTCCCCAAGTATTTCAGGGATTTCGGATATTCCGGGAGCTGGCGTACCCGCGCCCGCAGGGCGAACGCGTCCCGGTTCGTCCACGCGCGTGACGGCGTTGTTGCTGGGCCTCATCGTCCTCCTGACCCTCGGGTTGCGGTTTTACGGTATCGACTGGGACGACGGGGGGTTGTTCCATCCCGACGAGCGGGCGATCCTGATGCAGACGCAGCAGATCGATTTCCCATCGCCGGGCGAGTTCGGCGATCTTCTGTCCGCTGAAAATAGTCCGCTCAACCCCGGGTGGTTCAACTACGGGAGCCTGCCCCTTTACGCGCTTCGCACCTTGCAGGCGATCGCGTCACCCGTCACGGACTGGGACGTGTTTGACCTGCGAATTCCCGGGCGCACGATCTCAGCGCTGGCGGATACGGTCACCGTACTCCTGATATTCGCCTTTGCCGCGCGCTGGTATGGCCGCAGAGTCGGGCTGCTCGCCTCCCTGTTGACGGCGTTGGCCGTCATCCACATCCAGCTCAGCCATTTTTTTGCCGTCGACACGATTCTGGCCATGTTCATCATGGCTACGATCCTGGTCCTGGTGCGCGTGGCGCATGCCGGGCGCCGGAGGGACGCCGTGCTGGCCGGCGTGTTGTTCGGGCTGGCGGTCGCGACGAAGGCATCCGCCTCTCCACTCATGCTGGCGATCGTCGTCGCACACCTGATTTCAGCCTTCTCGGCGCCGGGCGACAGGTTCTCGTTAGCGCCGTTTAACCGGGACAGGTTGCGTCTATTCATCGTCGGAGGGCTGACCACGGCGGGCGCAGCACTGGCTGCTATGGCGGTCGCACAGCCGTACATGTTCATCGACTTCGGACAGTTCTGGACCGATGTGACGCGGGAAAGCGAGATGGTGCGCCGCATCGTGGACTTTCCGTTTACACGCCAGTACGCAGACACACCCCGGTACCTGTACCAGGCCTGGCAACTCGGTACGTGGGGGTTGGGACCGGTACTGGGTCTCGCCATCTGGGGAGGGCTGGGCGCAGGCCTGATCGTGGCGTGGCGCTCACGTAGAAAAGTTGACCTGGTGGTCCTTGCATGGATAGTCCCGTACCTGGCGATCACCGGCTGGTTCGACGTCAAGTTCATGCGCTACATGCTCCCCGTGACGCCGCTCCTGTTGATTTACGGCGGACGTGGGGCATGGTGGTTCGTAGACGCGCTTCGCAGGCTTCCCGGCCTTCGCAGGACAGCGGCCCCGCTGGTAGTGGGTGTTCTCATCGTATTCACCGCCCATTACGCGCTGGCGTTTGCATCGATATACGCCCAGCCGCACCCGGCACAGGAGGCGTCTGACTGGATAGTCGCTAACGCCGCCCCGGGTTCCACCATCCTCAAGGAACACTGGGACGAAGGGCTGCCAGACCTGTACCAGTTCAACGTGCAGGAACTCCCCCTGTATGACCACGACAGCCTGGCGAAGTTGCGGGATGTCTCAGGGTCGCTCGCGGACGCCGACTACCTGGTCCTGTTCAGCAACCGGCTCTACGGCACGATCCCCCGCCTGGTGGAGCGCTATCCGATCACCACCGCGTACTACGAGCTGTTGTTCGCGGGCGGGCTCGGTTACGAACTTGCGTACACCGATGATCGCCGGACGTCCTTCCTCGGGATCGGGTACGACGCGGACCGTCTGGCACGGGTCGATCTGCCCGCGCCTGAGGGCTTCACCGACCCCGGTGGATTTAACGTGTCGTTCGGCTGGGCTGACGAAAGTTTCACGGTCTACGACCACACGCGGCCGATGGTGTTTCAAAACATCGGCCGGTTGTCCGGGGACGATATCGAGGATGTCATCCTGCGGCAGGTGCAGCCCGTAGAGCGCACGGTCGGGCTGCTGCTCACGGAGGATGAACGCGCTATCCAGGTGGCGAACGGCACGTTCAGCGACATCGTGAGCCTGGGGCCGGACACGGCGGGATGGTCCTGGATCGTCTGGCTCATGGCGATACAGGGTTTCGGCCTGATGGCGCTCCCGATCGGATACGTCCTGTTCCGTCCGTTCCCGAACCGCGGCTACCTGCTTCACAAACCGCTCGGGCTTCTGCTGGTGGCTTTTGTGGCGTGGTTCATGGCCAGTACCGGCATAGCGGATTTCAGTCGCGGCTCGGTGGTGCTCGCGATCCTCATATGGACGGCCGTGGCCGCCGGTATCGGGTGGCCGCGCCGCGCCGAGATTGCCGGGTATTTGCGCGCTCGCTGGCGGATGGTGTTCGGCATGGAAGCGCTGTTTCTGCTGGCGTTCATCGCGTTCCTTCTCATACGGGCCGCCAACCCGGACCTGTGGCACCCGTTTCGCGGCGGTGAGAAGCCGATGGACTTCGCGTACCTGAACGCGGTCACAAGATCGACCGTGATGCCGCCTTACGATCCGTGGTTCGCCGGTGGCTACCTGAACTACTACTACTTCGGCCAGTTCATCGTGGCGAGCATGATCCGGCTGACCGGCATCGTCCCGTCCGTCGCGTACAACCTGGCCGTGCCGATGTTCTTCGCTATGACGGTGGGTGGCGCATTTACGGTTGTGCACGGGCTGGTGGAACGCGCCCAGTTGCGCCCGGGGATAGCTCGAACGGGAGCGATATCGGCCGCGGTCGCCGGGTTGATCGGGGCGCTGTTCGTTACCGTGATCGGCAACATGGACGGGCTGTTCCAGGTGGTGTCCGGGACCAATCGCGTGCTGTTCGAGGGCCAGTCCTTCGGAGAGTTTGATTTCTGGCGAAGTTCACGCATGTTCGCTTCGGATTCGGGTGGGAACGAGATCACCGAATTCCCGTTCTTCTCGTTCCTGTTCGCAGACCTTCACGCCCACATGATCGCCATCCCGTTCGTGTTGCTAACCCTGGGGCTCGGCATCGCAGCGTTCCTGCGCTCTACCTCATCACCACGTGGGACGCCGGCGGTCACCATCGCGGGGCTGGCCGTCCTCGGTTTAAGCGTGGGCGCGCTCAGGATCATCAACGCCTGGGACTTCCCGACAGCGCTCGGGTTGGCGGTGATCGCAGTCATGGCCGGCGAGATGCTGTCGAAACGAGGCACGGTGCAAGCGCGGCTGGCTCGCGGCGCCGGGAAAGCGCTCTTCGTCGCCGTGCTGAGCTTCCTGCTGTTCCTGCCGTTCCACCAGCGATATGAAGTGGAAGCCGGCCTTGATCGTAACGAGATATTGAGCCCGCTCTGGCGATACATGTCGATCTACGGGATCTTCCTGCTGGGCATCGCAGCGTACATAGCGGTCGAGATTCGACGGGTAATCCGGTCCGGCGAGGTGTATGAGCTGGCGCCGCGGTGGTTACGGAACGCTCCGCTGACGGCCGGGGTTGGCATCTTGCTGTTCACGGCACTGTTGACAGCGGTCGTCGCCACCGGGCAGGCGACACTGGCGTTCACGCTGCTCGGCGCCGGGATGTTGATCCTGGTCTGGCTGTTCGCCCTGCGGCGACGCGCCCCTGACCGCATGGAGCTTGGGATCACCACGGCGATCGCCGCCGTCGCCCTGGGGCTTGGCGCGTTCCCGGAAATATTCACGGTGCAGGACGATATCTCCCGCCAGAACACCGTGTTCAAGTTCTACCTGCAGGCGTGGATCCTGTTCGGTGTGGCGAGCGCGTACATCCTGTGGCGGCTCTGGGCGTTTAGCGCGCCGGTGTTCTCGACCGGCGGCTGGCTGACGTGGCCGCGTGCAAGGGCCATCGGGGTTGGAACGTTCGCCCTGATGCTGGCGGCCGTCCTGATCTACCCGGTCATGGCGACACCGGTCCGGGTAAGCGACAGGTTCAATACCGGGAACTCAGGTCTCGATGGCGCGCAGTTCATGAGCGACGCCGTGTACATCGATCGTGAAGGCCCGCTCACCCTTGAGTACGACCTCAAGGCCATCCTGTGGATGCAGGAGACGATAGAGGGCTCTCCGACGATCGTGGAAGGGCTGTCCGACCTGTACAGGTGGGGCAACCGGATATCGATCTACACGGGCCTGCCCGCGGTTATCGGCTGGGACTGGCATCAGCGCCAGCAACGGCCAGAGTTTGCCGATGTAGTCATGCAGCGCCGCTTTGATGTCGACGACTTCTACGCCACGCGCAACCTGTCTCAGGCCGTTGATATGCTCCGCAAGTACGATGTGAAGTACGTGTACGTCGGCGAGATGGAACGCAAGTTTTACCCTGAGCAGGGGATCGCCAAGTTCAGGGATATGGTGATCTACGGCCTGACGCCCGTTTACCGGGACGGCCCGGTGGTCATATACGAGTTCATGGACCCCGGTGAGCCCGTTGTGAGCAGGTAAGTTCGGAGGGGCCGGGGCCACATGAAGACAACCATGTTCAATGCGAAACGGACCGGGTTCCGTGTGCTGGTCGCCTCCGTGGTCATAAGCGCCACGCTTGGCATCTACGCGCTCGTCAGCGGGGAGTTTGGCGACACGGAAGGACGGATTCTTCTGACCGCGCTTGTTGTCGCAGCGGCAAGCGTGCTGACCCTCGCCAGCGGGATAGCGCTTGAGCGTGGACGAGCGTCCCGGATCCCGTCCGCTGCCATTGTTGTATCGATCACCGGATTCGCCTTATTCATTCTGCCGATCTGGCGCGATTTCGGGCCAGAGTTCCTGATGAAAACGGCTGCCAGCACGGTTATCGTCGGAGTGGCGTTAACGCACTGGTCCGTTGTCTCGCTTGCCCGTTTACCGGTCCGTTTCCGCCTGATTCACGCCGCCGCATTCCCCCTCAGCGGGGCCATGGCGGCGTTCCTGATCGGCGCCATATGGGGGATTTTGGAAGGGGGAGGAACGGCACAGGTAGGAGGCGTGATCGCCATTCTCACGATCGCGACGACCATCATCCTTCCCGTGCTTCAACGCCTAGCCACAACCGGTGTTACGGGGGGACACAGGATTAGATTTTGCCCGTACTGCGGCAAGGGTCTGAACGCCAGGCATGGAATTGTCCGCTGCGGGTCGTGCGACAGCGCGTTCCGGATTCGTTCGGCCTGATCGGCTTCTCTTGTTCCGGGGTGATCAGCCGGTCGGCTCGGGCACGATCAACCCGTAATCGCCGTCGTAGCGCCGGTAAATAACGCTGATCCGGTGATCGGCAGCGTTTTGGAATACGAAGAAGCTGTGTCCCAGCAGCTCCATGCGGCTCGACGCTTCCTCTACCGACATGGGCGGCATTTCATGCGTTTTGGTCCGCACCAGGCGTCCGTCGCCCAGCTCCGAGACCGTTTCTGCGTCTGTGGACGCGCTGACCGCGTTATCCCGAGTCTCTGGGGTCTCTGGAATCTCCAGAGACGTGTCAACGGGTGATAGATCTTCGAGCACCGCCGATTCCCACTCGGTGAGGCTCGCCCGTCGCTTTGACTGCCTGGTCTTGTAACGGCGAATCTGGCGCGTGATGACGCTCGAGAGGGCGTCGATTGCGGTGTACAGGTCCCCGGCGCGTTCCTCCGCCCTGAGCACCGTGCCGCCTTTCAGCGTCGCCGTAACTTCGGCCACGAAACGGTCAGAGGATGCTTTCGTAGCCTCCTTCCGGAGAACTAGCCTCATGGGCAAGTCGCCGCGCAGGCGGTTGGCCACTTTTCCGAGACGCTTTTCGGCGTAATCAGATACAGCGCGACTTGTTGGCAGGTTCTTGGCAGTGATGGTCAGTTCCACTAGAGTCCACCTCCAGGGGCGAAGATTTATCCGATTGACCACGGGCGGGCGACGTCGCACCCGCGTTCACGATGTTTCCATTTTACGGTCCCAGGGACCTGGATGTGGGGCGGTTGACATGAGGATTACAGACATTGTCCGGCGGGCGGTATCCACGGCCACGGAAGCGCTGTTCCCGGCAAGGTGCGCCCACTGCGGCACGGACGGCGTTCTCATGTGCGGTCACTGCATGGCCGGCGCGACGCGCATCGATCGAGAGGCCTCCTGCCGCACGTGCGCTCTGCCCACCGGCGGAGAGTCGATCTGTGACCGGTGCTCATCTGACCCACCGCCCGTATCGTCACTTATCGCCGTCTTCGCGTTCGACGGCGCTATTCGATCCGCGGTGCATGCCCTGAAGTTCGAAGGCCTGACATCGATCGCCCCGGGGCTGAGCGAGGAGATGGCGTCTCGCTGGGGAAACCGACGCAAGACGCCCGACGTGACCGTCCCGGTTCCCCTGCACAGGTCGCGACTCAGATCGCGCGGGTACAACCAGGCCGAGCTACTGGCACGCCCGGTCGCTGATCTCATAGGTGCGCCGTTGCGGACCGATCTGCTGCGCCGCATCGCCGGCTCGCCGCCGCAGTCCGGTGCGAGGGACGAGGCAGAGCGCGCTGCCAGGATGCTGGGCGCATTTGAAGCCGCACCAGGCGTCGATGGTCTTCACATCCTCCTGGTTGACGATGTTGCGACCACGGGCAGCACGATCAACAGCGCAGC
>JADFRU010000253.1:0-3535 GCA_022561115.1 Chloroflexota bacterium
TCAACGATCGAAGGCTGGGTGTACGTATGATCCTCACTCGACCTCCTGTCGGCCATGAGAACGGACGGTTACGATAACCTGGGGCTCTAGGTGCAGGAATCAGGGGACATTAGTGGAATACGTCAACTTCGGAAAAGCCGGCGTGAAGGTGTCACGGCTGGCGCTTGGACTCGGCTTCCGCGGCCAGCCGGATGCTGCCGAGGGAGAACGCGCTATCGAGCGCGCCATTGAACTCGGGATCAACTTCATCGACTGCGCCAACGTGTACGGACTGGAAGACGATCGCGACAACGCCGGCACATCCGAAAAAATCCTGGGACGCGTCTTAAAGCGCCATCGCGATGACCTGTTCATCTCGTCCAAGGTGTTCAGCCCCATCGGAACCGGACCGAACGACAGCGGCGCATCCCGGTATCACATCATGCGAGAGATCGACCGCACGCTGGCCCGGCTGGACACGGACCATATCGATGTTTACATCCTCCACGGGTACGACGACTCGACGCCGCTGGACGAGACGCTCCGTGCAATGGATGACCTGGTAACGGCGGGCAAGACGCGCTACGTCGGCGTCTCGAACTACCGCGCATGGCAGGTGGTAAAGGCGCTCTGGACGCAGGACGCAGACGGCATGGACCCGTTGATCTGCATTCAGAATCCCTACAACCTGCTCAACCGGGACCTTGAGCTGGAGATGTTTCCGGCCGTCCAGTCTCACGGTTTCGGCGTGATGACCTACAGCCCGCTCGCCGTCGGGTTGCTGTCAGGGGCGTACGTGCCGGGTGAGTCCGCGCCCGCCGGGTCGCTCTACGCGACTGTGCGAGCGGACCGGTTCGATCAGTCAATGGACGCCAGCGCGAGGGCGATCCTGGACGTGCTGCATCTTGTGGCTGCCGCTCACGGCAAGAGCGTTGCGCAGACCGCTGTGAACTGGGTGCTGTCGCATCCCGAGGTCAGCGTCGCGATCACCGGCGGCGACACGGCCGAGCACATGGAGGACAACATCGGGGCGGTCGGCTGGTCGATCACGGACGATGAACGGCAGCAGTTGGACGATGTGTCGGCAGGGCAGCGGCGGGTGCTGGATTAGCGCGAAAAACGCAGAAGCCGCAGAGGCGGATCGGCATGCGCCCTCCCCCTCACCCCAACCCTCTCCCGCATCAGGGGAGAGGGAGCACAACAGAAGACCCTACAGATCGCTAAGCCCCGACTCTGCCGATTCGTCATTCTGGCCACATTTGCCCATTCTTAGCCGGGACAAACGATATCCAGCTTGTGCTCCAGCCGATGGCCGAGGAGTCCTCACCCCATCAATGAAATGGGCCTCTCCCGTCCGCAGAAGTGTTTCCGCTTCCCCTTTCCGTACAAGAGGGTTATGAACCGGGGCTAGATTGAAGGGTGCGAAACCCGCGGCCACACAGGCTGGATAGGTAACAACACTGGTATGGCGACTCCCGCGATATCGGAAGAGATCGATATGAGTCACGCCGGACGCTGCCGGACACCGATTTTGTCCCCTCTCCCCGCCGCGGGAGAGGGTTAGGGTGAGGGGGCGAGGCCGGAGCCGAGCAGGCCAATCGTGCGGCGCGGAAGTCCAACGACCGTCGCGCGCGATGTCTCGTGTTGAGCACCCTCCCACCCAGGCCGAGTAGGTAACATCCCCGATGCGCTGACGCTGCCCGCAACGGAAATGTGCGGAAGCGACCGGGCTGATCCGACCCCTTTTCGCCGCGATCCCCGGCTCGTCTGGCAGAGTGCATCCGATGCGATTGACGCACCATCCGATCGCAATTCAAGCGGCCGCGGTAGTCACGGCCACGGTTGCCGCGCTCGTAATTCTGCCGTTGATACCCGGCTATCTTCACGATTCGGCCGGCAAGGACAACTTCCTACCGATCACGCCCATGTACGTCGCCATATTCGGCGTCTTCAGCACGTTGATGATCGGCATCGTGGCCAGCGTTCACAGGCTGATCTCGGGTGAGTACGGGCGCATCCAGCGACGGCGATCGCTGTGGTTCTTCATACCGTTTGCCACCGTATTCGGCGTCGTGCTCGGTGAGGCCGCCAACCCGGTGATGTTGATCCCGTACGGCGCTTTCATGACGTTGTACGGGTTCCTGTACAGGCGATTCGACTGGCGAGTGGTCGCTCTCAGCGCGTATCTCGGCGGCATGCTGGTCGAGAATGCGATGAACCGGTCCCCGTTGCAGGCGCCGACGCTCATGTGGGTGTCGTTCTTCATCGTGCCTTACTTCGCCACCCGTGCATGGGAAGACCGCCGCCGGGTCGGGTACCGGAAAATAATCCGGGCGACTGCGCCGCTGGCCATCACCTCGCTGGCACTGGCGTTCGCCGCCTGGCAGGCCAGCAAAGCTACATCCGACACCGGGGATGGCTCTCCGCCGCTTGTTTTGATGGCCGGGTGGCTCCCGTTTATGTTCGTTCTGCCATACCTGCTGGCCGCCCGCGCAGGGTGGTTCGGGAGCGGAAGCGGCGTCCCATCGCCGGTCCCCGTTTGGTCCATAGTCCCCCTGGTAGCGGGTGGAGGAGGGCTTGCCTGGCTGGCGTGGCTCGCCTCGTCGAGTTCCGGACGCACCTCTCCTCCAATGATCGTGCTGGGCGCATTCCTACCGTTCCTGGTCGCCATCCCGCTGACGCTGGTGCGACGGCGGCGAGCGACCGCGTAACGCCGCCAACGATGTCGTAGGGCGGACGATCCTTTTCCGGAGAGGGTTGGGAGCCTGTCAGGCAAAGCGATGAGGTGGGCAACCCCCACCACTACGGGCCGTCCAGGAGCGCATCGCGTCCCATCACACCCCGGCCACTTGCGCGCCCGCGCAGCCTGCGTACACTGGCGCCGCACCGTCTGACTGAACCCGAAAAAGGCGTTCAATCAACGGCGCGACACCGTTTGTTGCAGCGCTCCGGGCGCGGAAAGAATGGCAGGTTGATTTGAAGATCGAACGCGTCGAGATCTACCCGCTCATGGCAGAGCTTGATGAGCCGTTCGGCTGGTCGCAAAGGTGGACGTCGGCACGGGCGACGACGGCGGTAAAGATAATCGCTGACGACGGGACGTACGGCTGGGGCGAGAGCGGCGGGGCGGAGGCGATGGCCATGCTGGCGCCGCTGTTGATCGGGGAAGATCCAACCCTCCCGGAGCGCGCCTGGCAACGCATCTACGGCGAGATCTACCAGGGCCACAACTTCGCCGGGCAGGGAATGGTCGCTCTAAGCGCGTTCGACATGGCATTGTGGGATATCTCCGGCAAGGCCGCCGGACGGCCCGTTTCCGATCTGCTGGGCGGCGGAACGCGGGACCGTATCCCGGTATATGCAACCGGTCTCTACTACCTCCAGGACGACTTCCCAAACCGGATGGCGGAGGAAGCGCGCGGGTATGTCGAGGCCGGGTTCACCGGCATGAAGATGAAGGTGGGTGGAAAGCTGTTCTCCGACGACGTGAACCGCGTTTATCACATCCGGGACGTGATCGGTGAAGACATCCACCTGATGTTTGACGCCAACGAGG
>JADFRU010000254.1:0-3518 GCA_022561115.1 Chloroflexota bacterium
GGCACGGTGAAACACTCTGGGGCCGTCAGGGGATAATCCAGCCTCCTCCACGATGGACACCCGAATACGAATTGGAACACTAGGAGACATCTGAAACGGTTCGGAGATACTTGCCAAGGTGAGGGTCGCGAGTTCGAATCTCGTCTTCCGCTCCACTCGCAGATAACAAAAGCCCCCCGCGTTTGCGGGGGGCTTTTGCGTTCCGGGATCATCACAAAACGGGATGAGAGGTAGAAGGGCTGGGTTATGGAGGCGAGATCGCGCCGGGCATTAAGAAAGGGCGACCTGCTGGCAGGCCGCCCTTTCAGATTCAGATCCAGGTCGCTGACCTAGTGGCTGTGACCGCCTCCACCGCCGCAACCGCCACCGCCACATGCGCAGCCGCCGGCCACTGCCTCGGGCGCCTGCTGCTGCTCTGCCGCGCCACACCCGCCGCCTCCGCATGCGCAACCGCCGGCCTCGGCCTGGGGCGCCTGCTCCTCACCGCCACCGCCGCATGCACAACCGCCGCCACCGCAGCCGCCGGAACTTGGGAAGTTCGGGTTGGAGATCACAAAGCCGCTGCGTTGCAGCCCTTCAACGTAATCAATATTCGAGCCCTGTAGAAGCGGCGTGCTCTCGCTGTCCACGACGATCTTGACGCCAAACGCCTCGATCAGCGTGTCGTTTTCATCCGGCGCCTCTTCAAGCCCCAGGATGTACTCCACCCCGCCTGCAGCTCCGGGAGTCAGGGAAATCCGAATAAGGCCTTCACTGGCATCTTGCTCGGCGAGCACTTCCTTGAATTTTGAGGAGGCTGACTCAGAAACCGTAAGCAGAGTTGAGTTCTCGATCACCATGTGGTTCTCCGTATCTCCGGATGGCCTGCGTCAATGGGGTCGCGCCTATTTTAACCTGATTCGCCGGATATTCGCGCTTTTTAGCATGAATAACGTAATCCGTCTTTATTCCGCCTATCGTTACCCATATCGTATACCCAACAGTTCCAAGTCGCACGAACGTGGCGTAACATGACATTCATGGCTTGGATAACGAACGGTTCCGTAGGAATCGTCGCGTTAGCAGCCCGGTATCGCAATTTGGGTTGCTGTTCCCGCTCACCGTGCCTTAGAACCGCGGGAACCCACGGGAACCTAACACGCAAACCAGTTTAGTACTTACGATTGGGGAACGCCTCGCGCATGGACGAGCTAGATCGACAGATCATTCGCATCCTCGGAAAAAACGGTAGAGCCGCCAACGCAACCATCGCCCGCGAGGTTGGCGTGAGTGAAGGAACGGTCCGCCGGCGACTGAAACGCCTTATAGGCGAGGAAATAATTCGGGTGGTAGCGCTCCCTGACCCGAAGGCCCTCGGCTTTGAATCCGAGGCGCTGATAGGGATCCAGGTAGATCCCGACAAGATGGACCAGGTGGCGACCGAGCTTTCCAACCTTGAGAATACGCGCTGGGTCGCGCTCGCCACGGGATCGTTCGACATCTTTGCGTGGGCAACGTTGCCCGATGCGGAGAAGCTGGGTCAGTTCCTGCGGGAGCGGGTGGGCGTCATCCCGGGTATACGCCGAACAGAGACCTTCGTCACCCTGGCGATACGCAAGCGGGATTACGGATTACCGATCTCCTAGCCAGAAACGCCAGAAACACGTGGCGCTGCATTTTCAGACCCCCGGTCCGGCAGGCCGGGGGTCTTGCGCGAAATCCCCTGAGGCTGGAAACTCACGCTTCGGTTTTCTTTCATTTTTCATACAGGAGCTTCGATGACCACTGCGGTCAGCAGGCCAAATCGCACACTTGCAGATGCGCTGATTCCGTTTAACGGCCTGTGGGCCGATATCACGATCGTCATCGCTGGGAGCCTCTTGATTGCGGCTTTCGCCCAGATCAAGATATCGCTCCCGTTCACGCCCGTGCCGATCACCGGCCAGACGTTTGCCGTCCTGCTGGTCGGCGCCAGCGTCGGGTCTCGCCGTGGCGGGCTGGCGGCGGTCCTCTACCTGGTTGAAGGCTCGGCCGGCCTGCCGGTCTTCGCCGGCGCCGCGTCCGGCACGTTCTGGACCCTGGTGTCGGGTGGATACATCGTAGGATTCATCCCGGCGGCTTTCCTGGTTGGGTTCCTTGCCGAACGCGGGTGGGACCGCGGTCCCTGGCTGCTTGCGGCGCTTCTCGCTGCCAGCGTGTTGATATATCTGCCCGGACTCTGGCAGTTGAGCAATGAACTGGGCACTGACTACAGCACGACGCTGGAATTCGGGTTGTGGCCTTTCATCCCCGGGGACCTGGCGAAGATAATCCTCGTGTCCCTGGCACTGCCTACCGCCTGGTCGCTGGTGTCCCGGTTTGACCCTCGTACTTCAAATTCCCGCTCCCAGGGCGGGACGCGTCCGGACGGTAATCCGTAGGGGTCCGGCCATCCGGGCCCCTCACCGAAAGACGTCTCATCCGGGGCCGGATTATCCCGGTCCTATGCACATATAGCCACGGCCTTGAATTTGCCCCTACGGGGTTCAAGAGCCGGACGTGGGGAACAGCCAGATGTATCGAGACATGACCTGCGGCGAACCGCGCCGCACAGACGCCGGTAAAATCGTCACGCTCGCAGGCTGGGTACACCGCCGGCGCGATCACGGCGGGCTTACGTTCGTTGACCTGCGGGACTTCTCGGGCATGATGCAGATTGTGTTCAACGAGGACACTGCGCCGGAAGCCCACACCCTTGCTGGCGACCTGAGGAGCGAATGGGTGGTGCAGGTGAAGGGCACGGTCCGGGAGCGCCGGGCCGGCGCCGAGAACGCTGACATGCCGACAGGCGCGGTGGAGTTGGTGGCGTCAGAGCTAACGGTCCTGAACCAGTCCAAAACCCCACCGTTTGAGGTGGAAGACGACCTGAACGTCTCCGACGAGGTCCGGTTGCGCTACCGGTTCATTGATCTCCGCAGGCCGCGAATGTATAAGAACCTGAAGTTGCGCCATGACGTGATACAGGTAGCGCGGACCTACATGGCCTCCAACGGTTTCCTTGAGATCGAGACCCCGATCCTGCTCAAGTCCACACCCGAGGGCGCGCGCGACTACGTGGTGCCAAGCCGGATCCACCCGGGCAAGTTCTACGCCTTGCCGCAGTCACCTCAGCAGTTGAAACAGATACTGATGGTGTCCGGGGTGGACCGTTACTTCCAGTTCGCACACTGTTTTCGTGATGAAGACCTGCGTGCGGACAGGCAGCCGGAACACACGCAGCTTGACTTCGAGATGTCGTTCGTAAACCAGGATGATGTGTTGCAGGTCCTGGAGGAGCTGTACACGACCATTCTGCGCGAGACCCGTCCGGACCTTGATGTGCCCACTCCTTTCCCGCGTATGACTTACGCGGAGGCGATCGAGCGCTACGGGAGTGACAAGCCGGACCTCCGGTTTGGCATGGAGGTGTCCCGGCTGACGGAGATCGCGTCAGGTTCCGGGTTCGGCGTGTTCGAATCTATCGCCGCTTCCGGCGGGGCGATCCGGGCGATAGTCGCACC
>JADFRU010000255.1:0-3528 GCA_022561115.1 Chloroflexota bacterium
GAGAGGATTCAGGTGAGGGTGAAGTCTGTGCCGAGATCACGCTGTTTGTAGCGTCGGCACATCATCGGAGGCCCGGCTGGGCGCGGCCGGGCCGGCGATCATCAAGTTTAGAGGCGACTGCGACGGGAATCCATGCCGGCGCCGAGGCCGGCCACTCACCGTACTTCGGGAGCCTCAGCACGCTGTGCGGCCTTCTGTGGGCGGCACTTACGCCTCGAACACCTTTCCGAGGGCGGCGTCCAGGATTCCGACGGCTTCATCGATCTCCTCAGTGCTCGTCGTGAGCGGGGGCATGAAGCGGATCATGTTGGGCCGCACGGCGTTCAACAGGAGACCGTTAGCGACCGTTTCCTGGATCACTGCGCCCGCATTGTCGGCGTTCATCTGGATGGCCAGCAGCATGCCCATGCCGCGCACCTCCGTGATGAAGTCATACTTCTCCATCATTCCGGTGAGCTGGCCCTTCAGGTATGCGCCGGTCTCGGCGCCCTTCTCGGACCAGTTCTCATCAACGATCACCTTCGCTCCCGCCCAGCCGGCGGCGGTCGTCAGGGCATTCCCGCCAAAAGTAGAGCCGTGGTCCCCCGGCTCCAGCACTGCGTACTCCTGCTTGCACAGGAACGCCCCGAGCGGCGCGCCCGCGCCGAGGCTCTTCGCCAGGGTCATGGCGTCCGGCTCGAAACCGAACTGCTCATAGCCAAACAGCGTGCCCAGCCGGCCCATGCCGGTCTGAACCTCGTCCACGATCAGCAGCAGGTCGTTCTCGTCACACCATGCGCGCACCTGCTTGAAGTAGTCCGGCGCGGGCACGTTCACGCCGCCCTCGCCCTGGACCGGCTCCAGCATCACGGCGCAGGTCTTGTCGTTGGTGGCGGCCTTGATGGCGTCAATGTCGTCGTAATCAACGTTCACGAACCCGGGCGCGAGGGGCCGCCAGTTGTCCTGGTAGTGCGCCTGCCCGGTGGCGGCCATCATCCCCATCGTCCGGCCGTGGAACGAGTTGTTGGCGGTGATGATCTCATTGGCGCCGTTCTTCTTGATCTTGCCGTACTTGCGGGCGAGCTTGCATACGCCCTCGTTGGCCTCTGCTCCGGAGTTGCAGAAGAAGACGCGGTCCATGACCGAGTTGTCGATCAATATCTGGGCCAGCTTCAACTGCGGGATGGTGTAGAACAGGTTCGACATCTGCATGATCTTGCCGGCCTGCTCCCGGATGGCCTTCGTGACCGCCGGGTGCGAGTGGCCGATGTTCAGGACCGCCCAGCCGGCGGTGAAGTCCAGGTAGCGCTTGCCGTCCGTGTCGTACACACATGTGCCTTCAGCGTGGTCCAGGACCATCGGCATGCGGTTGACTACCTGCATGTAGTAGTCGGACTCGATCTGCTTCCACTGCTCGCCTGTGGTGGTCATGTGGGTACTCCTTGGGTTGCTGGGGGGTCGCTGGCGGTTGTTGGCTCGCCATCCCACCGTTGCGGCGGGCAGGCGAAGGGCGGATAGTCAGCCGCCCCTACGGTGTTTCGTCTTTGTTGCGCCGGCCCCGGGACCATTCCGTCGACATCATTTCGCCGCTGGAATGACCGGCCGGGACCCTGTCACGTGTACGTTTCACTCCCGGGTTCATAAGGTGCGCCAATATACACCCCGGCCCGGTGGCTTCTTCAGGTTCCGGCATCAGGTGATCCTCGTGCCGATGTCGTGACCGGCGACGCATTCGAGCAGCGCCCCGGCGATTCGTCCGTCGATGATGTACCCGGCCCTCACGGTCTCCACGGCCAGGGCGCAGGCCTCTATCTTGGGGATCATCCCGCCGTTAGCCACGCCGCTATCGATCAGGTCCCGCGCCTGACGGCGGGTCATGCGGGGTATGAGCCTCCGGGTGGCGTCGAGCACCCCTGATACGTCGGTCTGGAACACCAGGATGGCCGCCCCGAGCGCTCTTGCGACGTGTCCCGCGGTCGTGTCCGCGTTGATGTTGAGGATCCGGTCCGATCCGTCCGGAAGCTCCGGGGCGATGTTCAGAGCGGCCGGCGCGATCACCGGGATTGCTCCGGTTTCCAGCACGGCCTCGATCGTTGAGGCGTCCGTGTGGACGATCTTGCCGACAAGGCCGAGTTCCGGGTCTAGCACCTCGGCCCTGAGCATCCCGCCATCAACCCCCGCCAACCCGACGGCCCTGCCGCCGCACGCTGATATCTCCGCGACAAGCTGAGCGTTCACGAGACCGCACAGGACAGCCACGGCCACGTCAAGGGTCGGTTTGTCCGTCTTGCGGAGGCCGCGCACGAACTCCGGTTGAATGCCCTGCAACCGCACCCACTCAGAGATCACCTTCCCGCCGCCGTGGACTACGACCGGCCTCAACCCCTGCTTATGCAAAGCAAGGAGGTCCGGCGTGGTGGAGTCACCCTCCCCGAGTGTGGAGCCGCCGACCTTCACTACGACGATGTCGCCAGCGCGCGCGCCGCGGCCTGTCCGTCGCCTGGTTGTCCCGGTCGTGGAGGTCATGACAGACCAGCCAGTGTCCGCCGCGGGACTCCGGGCTGGACCGTCGAAGGGGCCGGGACGTGGCCCGGGTTCTGAGTCATGATGCTGACAGCTTCCGCCTCTGGCCGGTAACTGGCTCTGGGACCGCCCTAGGTGGTGTAAGCGGAGTTGAAGACAACGTACTCCTCGGTGAGGTCACATCCCCATGCCTCCCCGAAACCGTCACCGACGTTGAGGCTGATGCGCAATCGCACCTCGGCCTCTCCCAGGGCGGCGACCACGCTCGTGACGCTGTACGAGATCGCCTTGCCCTCGTGAACGATCTGGATGTCGTTGACGAATAATTGCATCTTCGATTCATCCAGCGGTATCTGGCTTTTGCCGACGGCCATCATGATCCGGCCCCAGTTGGGGTCTTTCCCGTACACGGCGGTCCGCACCAGCAACGACGCGGCTACGGACCGGGCCGCTATACGTGCGTCCTCGTCCGAGTGCGCGCCGTCTACGCTCACCTCGATCAACGTCTGTGCGCCCTCGCCATCACGCGCCATCTCGCGCGCAAGCCACCGGGTCACACGGCTGACGGCGGCGGCGAACGCCTCTGCGTCATCGTCATCTGCGGAGAGCGGGGAGTTGCCCGCGGCGCCGTTCGCCAGGAGAAGAACCGTGTCGTTCGTACTCTGGTCTCCGTCGATATCGATCTGGTTGAAGCTGAGTGTGACGGCGCTGGAAAGGGTCTCCTGCAGGAACTGCTTCTCCACCGCTGCGTCTGTGGTCAGGAACGACAGCATCGTCGCCATGTTGGGGTGAATCATCCCGGACCCCTTGGCACAGCCGCCCACGGTGACGGTGACGCCGCCGATGCTCACCCGGACCGCGATCTCTTTGGTGTGGGTGTCCGTCGTGATGATCGATGTGGCGAAATCATGGCCGGCGTCGTCTGCCAGCTCGATCTGCGGGATGTGCTCGCGCATGAGCGCCATGGGAAGCTCAACCCCGATGACGCCCGTGGATGCGATGAGAACCTCTTCTGCGCCCACGCCG
>JADFRU010000256.1:0-3516 GCA_022561115.1 Chloroflexota bacterium
GGGGGTGTGACGACGAGGCGGTTGGGACCCGGACGGATGAGCCGGGTGTGGGCGGGTTGGATTGGACGCAAATTGGCGGGGATCTACGAGGCGAGATCTCGCAGGTGGTGCTAGCGTCGGCTTTGAACGGCTGGGGCATCGACCGGTTGCGGGAAGTCATCGACGAGGAGTTGAAGGCTGCCGCCGAACGGGCGCTGCAGGTAGGGGCGGCGGTTGGCTAAGGGCCGGCAGTGGCTCGCAACACCTGCCATCTTGAGCCGGGCGAAGAATCCTCCCGGCCCGTACTCCGCATAGCCACTCTCGGGCCTCCCTGGCTCACGGGGATGGGCCATTTGTAGCCTGCTTCCTCCGGCCCGGAATCGGTGATCCCTTCATCCATGTACTCACCCGCGAATAGCAAGGACCACTAAATGCCCGGTTTTCCTGACGCACCTTTCCCGATGCGGCCTTTCTACTCGTGTGACACGGACGGCCTGGCCGTGATAGATCAGGACGATATGCCGAAGATGCTGCTTGGTGGGGAGGTTGAGGCGTGGTTTCGCCTGGAAGCCGGTCCGGGAAACGTGATTGACGACGCTCCGTTGAAGGTCGAGTCCCAGGATGGCGCCCGTGTCACTGTTCGGTGCGGGACCGGGACGATCGAGATCGATTTCGAAGAAGAGACCATCAGGAAGACCGACGCGGACGGCCGCTCATACGTGTACATGGGCCCGCTGGGCGAGGCGAACGAAGGAAACGGCTGGATGCCGCTGCGGTAGGGCCGGCAAGTCTGGTCAGCTGAAAGACATGCCCTGAAACGCGATTGCGCGGCCATCCGGGCCCGAAAAGTACAGGTGCAGCGATCCGTAGACCTCGGAATTGGGCCAGCGATTTCATGTCCGGACGCGGTCAGGCGGCGTGCCAGCGGTCGCACTTCGTCCCGGGCGGTCGCCATGAACGGGTGCGCCAGGCCGACACGATTTCCAATGTGGTCGCAAGTCCGTGCGTCGCTGCTTCACTTGCCGACGCCTGCAACCCGAGGTAGCGGTCCGGGCCGCCGAGGTTGCATCTTCCGCGCATCTCGGACATGAGACGGTGGAGGCGACGGCCCGAGTCTGGCGCGTGGGCGACCGTAAATCGCGTAGTCAAGATTTGGCGAGGACGGACGCCCTGAAGGCAGGGTAGGTGTCTGATTACGATAGGAAATGCGTCGCACTATAGTAGTTATGTCAACTATTGAGTACCACTTCCGGTGGTTATGTAAACCAGGCTCGCATATCCGCCCGGCGCGCGAGGGACGTTATCTGGACCAGATCGACCCCGCCCCAGGTCCATAAAAGCGCCCGGCATTGGGGGCGGCGTCCAAACCAGGCCCGGCCTCCTGCTGCGTGGTATCGGAAGTACACGCTGCCGCGATATGTGTTCTTTGCCAGGCGTACACCGGCCGGCGATGGTGCGCGTCCTGGCGAGCGGGCCGGTGTGCTGCGCTCCGGTCACTGGTCGGCAGATGGCCATCTTCGGACTTTCTCCATGCTCCGGGACGGCTTCATGCGGTAAGATCGAGCGTCATGTTGAAGATTCTCGGGCGCTGGCGCCCAATCATCCTGGGCGCGTTCTTGGTGCTCGCCGTGGCCTGCGGCGGCGGCGATGGCGATACCGCCGCACCTAACATCGATGACGAGCTCCCGGGCCGCGATCGGCTGATCGCAGCGGCGACCCCGTTATCGTTTATCGGCAGCCCGGACGAAGTTCCTGAGGGGCTTGAGGCGGTCTGGGAGACGTTCGCTGCGATCACACGCGAGTACGTTGAGCGAGATACGATCGACCCGGAAGTGCTCGCACGCGGCGCTATACGGGGCATGCTGGAAGCTCTTGACGATCCGTACACGGCATATGTGACGCCAGAGGGTTTTGAACGACAACGTGAGTCGTTCCAGGGCGATTTTCAAGGCATTGGCGCTCAGATAGACAACACGCCAGACGGCCGGCGGATTATCGTGGTCGCGCCGATCCCGGACACCCCGGCGGAGCGTGCGGGCATAAAGTCCGGCGACATTATCCTTGAGGTGGATGGTGAGGATACCGAGGGCTGGAGTGTGATCGATGCCGTGAATCGGATTCGCGGCGAGGGAGGCACGCCTGTCGTGCTGACTATCCAGAGGCTCGGTGAGCTGGATCCGATCACCGTTACGATCATCCGCGGCACGATCCCGACGTTGAGCGTGTTCAAGCGAGACCTGCACGACGGCGACGGAAACCCGGAGGACCCGCCGTACTCGGTCATCCGCATTACGCAGTTCACTGAACGAACGGCGGATGAGTTGCGGGCGATACTCGAAGAGGTGAAATCGGTTAACTCCCGGGGGATAATCCTCGATGTGCGTTCGAACCCGGGGGGGCTGCTCCAGGCGACTGTAGATGTCGCCTCAGAGTTCCTGGACGGCGGGTTGGTGACGTACGAGATCAACGGGCGCGGCGTCCGTCGCGACTGGTCCGCCGGTTCAGGTGGATTGGCGTTGGATGTTCCGCTCGTGCTGCTGGTGAATGAGTTCAGCGCCAGCGGGAGCGAGGTGCTGGCGGCGGCCCTGCAGGATCGCGGACGTGCTGCGGTACTGGGAACCCGGACGTTTGGGAAAGGGTCCGTGAATATCCTTCGTGATCTGAGGGAAGATGACGGCGGGATCTATCTGACGATAGGCCGGTGGTATACGCCGAACGGCGATCTGATAGAGGGCGACGGTGTACATCCTGATGTCACTGTCGAGTTGCCGTTTGATTCCGAGGTGGACCTGCAGCTTGAAGCCGCCATTGAACAACTCAACTTCCAGTTGTCCATCGTGCAGGTGGGCTGAACGGTTCAGACATGCCCAGGCGCACGGTTGGCCGCGAACGGACGGCAGTGACGGATGCAGGCCCGCGATTCAAGACAATCGCACAGAATCGTCGCGCCCGCTTTAACTACGATATCGGGGAGCAGTTTGAGGCCGGAATCGTTCTGACCGGGACCGAGATAAAGTCTGTACGCGAGGGCCGGGTCAACATCGCGGAAGCGTATGCGCGAATACGCGACGGAGAGTTGTGGTTGATGAACGCCCATATCGCTGAGTTCAAGGGCGCGAGTCACTACTCTGAGCACGACACGCTCCGGCCGCGCAAGTTGTTGCTCCACAAGAGGCAGATCGCTCGGCTGGTGATACAGCTTGGCCGGGAGCGTTCAACGCTTGTTCCGCTGCGCGTGTACCTGAAGGATCATCTTGCGAAGGTGGAGATCGCGGTCGCCAAGGGGCGGCGCCAGTACGATCGGCGGCATGCGATCAAGCGGCGGGAGACGGAGCGCGAGATGCAACGGGCTGTCCGGCGCAGGGACCACTGACGGCCGCCCTGCCCTGTTCGTTGCTGTGGGCGGGTTCTCTGGGGAGACGCGCGTGTGTTCCTGGCACCGTGTTCGGCGTCTTTCATGGACGGATTACGGGTTCGCGATGTGGTCGATCGCGGTACAATTAACGGGTATCTGGGGACGCGTGGTTTCGACAGGGA
>JADFRU010000257.1:0-3503 GCA_022561115.1 Chloroflexota bacterium
CAGGGTGATCACATTCTGAAACATGCTGCGGTACTGGTCTGGATGGAAAGTGTGCATAGGTACGACACAACCAGGATCCAACGCCGAGACGAGATTCTTTAGATCAGATTCGACCGCGTGCCCGCTCGTATGGATCATCGTCAACTCGATGCCATGGGAATGGAGCACGTCCTCAAGGTCGCTCCGCTTTAGATATCCGGGCCACATCGAATAGATCCCCCGGGCGGTCTCGAGGCTTCCAAGGTGCCGGAGCATCCGTCTGAAGTAGCTGTTGTCGCGGTAGAAAAAAACAGCGCGCCCTTTGTGAGACCGCAATTCCGGCAGTCCGATCTTCGAGCCCCTGAATTGGAAGAGATATCTCCGGTCGATCGCTGCGAGTTTGTTGGCGTGGTACCTCGTGTACAGCACTCTCACATTCCGCCAGTTGGCCTGTGGAATGTTTGGCGATATGGGTTTGAGCCGATCCAGCACGAACGCCGTGTACAGGTCGATGACGAAAATCGCCCCACATCGAATAGCGGCACGGTAAACAGAGACCAGGCGGTCCAGATTCTGAGATGACGCAAATATGAACGTGTACGAGCCGGTTGATTCGATGACCTCCCGAACAGCCTCCTCTACATCGTCTTCCGTCTGATAATCACCCTCAGACCGCCCGAGCATCGTCCCTTCGAGTAGCAAACAGTCAACGTCCGAGACTGGATTGTTCAGCATCCTCTCAAGCAGAACCTTCTTCCGCCCGTGGCCCCGAAAATCACCCGAGTAGAACAACTTTCTCCCGCCAACCTCCACCACGAACGCGACGGCATCCGGAGCGGAGTGGTCCACAAGGTACGGGGTGACACGGAAATCACCGACGTTCACCGCCTTCCACATGGAAAGTACTTTGATCTGGCGAACGTCAACCGCCGTGTTCAAAAAGATGTTTGATACTTCTATCAGGGTTCGCGTTCCGGCACTGCAATACACTGGAATCTCGGGGTGAATGAATCGGAGCAGGCCGTAGTGATCCTGGTGCGCGTGAGAGATGAGAACGGCCTGAACAGTCGGCGTTTCATGGGCGTAAAGCCCGGAGACCGGCGGCAGAACTCCTTCCTTCAGAAGGTCCTCCACAGACATTTGCTCGTACCGTCTCCATTCGAACGGTGAGCGATCGGCCTGGACCAGTGGCATCCCGAGGTCTATGACGATGCGCGCGTCGGAAGCACCAGAACGGACTTCAACACAGCTGCCGCCGATCTCGCGTGTGCCTCTATGGACGATAAGTTTCATGCCCGGGTTCCGACTCTAATGACCACAACGCAGGTGCCCCGACTTTAATTTCACGCCCCGTCCGAAAGCCGGTCTACGAACGGGTCGCCGCCCTTCATTACGAGCTTGATCTTGTCGCGATCTCCGAGCACCCGCACATCGGCCGCTGCGTCGCCGTCAACCACCACTATGTCCGCCAGCTTCCCCGGCTCCAGCGTACCGATCTGATCGCCCAGTCCCACACATTCCGCCGCCGTTCCGGTCGCCGCAGTGATCGCCTGCAGCGGCGTCATGCCGCGGTCCACCAGAACCTCGATCTCCCGGTAGTTCTTGCCGTGGACAAACCCGCCCATGTCGGTCCCTGCCGCCACCTTCACCCCGGCCTCCATCGCCATGTGCAGGCTGCGCTGGTGCACGTCCTTCAACGACCTCGCCCGCTCCGCCATATGCGGCGGGCTGTTCTCGGCGTGATACTCGTAAACGGCGAAGGTCGGGACGTAGAACTGTCCGTTGTCGGCCATCATCTTCAGCAGATCGGGCTGCTCGGCAAGGTAGCCGCCATGTTCGATCGACCCTGCGCCTTCCTCAACCGCGTAGCGCAACCCGTCACCGGCCAGAGCGTGGCACATCGTCCCGAGGCTCTTCTCCCTGGCCTCCGCTATAAGCGCCCGCACCTCGTCCCTGCCGAACGACGGGTCAAACGGGCCGTGTCCGGGCCGTGACGCGCCGCCGCCCGTGGTGGCGAACTTGATCACGTCAGCACCCGCGCGCCACAACTCCCGAACCTTGGCACGCACCGCGTCCGGACCGTCAACCACACCGTCCGGTAGTCGCGGGTCGTTGTTGAACGGGTTCGTGTGGCCGGAGGGGGTCACCCGGTCCGCGTGCCCGCCGGTTCCGGACATGAAGCTGATCGTCAGGACGAGGCGAGGGCCCGGGTACAGACCCTCCTCGACCGCCATCTTGAACCCGGCGTCGAGGCCCCAGCCATCCCGGACGCAGGTGAACCCACCGGCAAGCGTGTCCTCCAGGATCTTGGCCGTGCGGAGGTGTTGCAGGGAACTCGGCATCGCCATGCGCCAGCGCGTCAGTATGTCGTAATGCATCTCTGACAGGTGATCGTGACAGTCGATCATCCCGGGCATCACCGTCATGCCGGTGGCGTCGAACACCTCGGTCCCGGGCGGCACGGTGACGGCGGCTCTCGGGCCCACCTCCCGTATCTTCTCGCCATCCACGAGCACCGTCATGTCCGGGACCGGGGTCGCACCGGTTCCGTCGATCAGTTGACCGCCGACTATCGCCTTCATTTGAGTTCCTTTAAGAGGGCCTTGCGGAGTGAGCCATTTCCGTATGCACCCGAAGTACCCGTCGGTACGACACGTGCCGAAGCGCTGAACTTCTCCGTCACCTTAATCTGTCCCGTGCCTCCCTGTGGCTCCGGGAGACAACACTTCAACGCAGCGCCCGGGCAGCGCACGACGCCGAGCGCTGCGAGATCGCATCGACCCGCGATCACACGCCCCCACCCTGAACCGCCCCGGGTATGCCCCGCGTATCGGGGACGGTGCAGGCGCTTGTTCCCGTGGGACTTCTTGGAGCGACGAAAAGACCGGGAACGACGAAAGGACCGGTGGGCGGAACAGGGTTCGCCCCTGCACACTTTGGCCCGTCAGATTTGCGTCATCCTGTTGATGAACGGTTCTCCGCCCTTTAACCCGAGCCTGATCCGCTCCCTGTCCCGCAGCACGCCGATCTCTGCCAGGGGATCGCCGTCGATCACCAGCAGGTCTGCGTATTTGCCCGGCTCCAGCGATCCGATATCCCCGTCCAGCCCGACGCATTCAGCCGCCCATCCTGTCGCCGCCTGTATCGCCTGCATCGGCGTCAGGCCCTTCTCGACCAGCAGCTCGATCTCCCGCGCGTTATCGCCATGGACGAAACCGCCTGCGTCTGTCCCCGCCACCACTTTCACGCCCATGGACAGCGCCATCTCGATGCTCAGCCGGTGCGCGTCAGCCAGGGCGAGGGCGCGCTCCCGGACGTGCGGGGGACTGACTGTGGAGTGGAACTCGTACACCATCAGCGTCGGCACAAAGAACGTGCCGGTATCCGCCATCAGCCGCAGCAGGTCAGGGGTCTCGGACAGGTAGCAGCCATGCTCGATCGATCCGACATCCGCCCCTACCGCCATGCGCAAACCGGGTCCGCCGATCGCGTGGCACATCGTCCTGCAGCCCTGTGACGCCGCC